>NZ_LEKI01000309.1:0-2187 GCF_001029525.1 Nocardiopsis sp. RV163
CGGCTACCCCGCCTACCAGGCGTTCGCCGAGGTCACGGATCTGGTGCGGGCCCAGGGCGGCGGCCAGTGGTGGGTCGGCGACGCCCCCGTGCGGGAGGGGCGCGGCTCGGGGTCGTCGGGGGCGTACGGCCAGTCCCACCACGGCCACGGCCAGCGGCCCCTCCGCTCCGGTTCGACGCAGGTCATCAGGGCGTTGCCGACGCTCTCGGCGCGTACCCGGCCCGCGGTGGCGTAGCGGGCCGTGACGCCCTGCGCACTCACGCCCCGCTCCCCCGTCGCCTCGGCGGTCACGCCCGCCGCGGACACCGAGACCGCCGCCGGAACCCCGACCTCGGCGTCCGGGGCCACGCGCACGTCGATGAACTGGGTGCCGTCCTCCCCCGCAGCCATCCCCGGGTGGACGCACCGGCCGCCCCCGCTGCCCGCGGAGCAGCTCCAGTCTCCGTGCCCCACCGCCGTGGGAAGCGCGGTGCCCGCACCGCCGGAGGAGACCATCTCCACGCCCGGCGGCAGGGTGAGCAGGGCGACGACCTCCTCGACCGCGCCGCCGCCGATGTTGCGGACGTCCAGGACCATGATCCCCTCGCTGCCGGGGAGGAGGGAGCCGACCGGGTCGATCCCCGCGGCGAACCGCGGCCCCGGCTCCCGCGCCACCTCCTCCTCCGGTACGTCGGCGGGGGGCACCGCCGGGACCGGCTCGGCGGGCTCGGGCCGCTCGTCGGCTTCGGGGCGCGGCCGGTCGTTGGCCGGAGGAGGGGGCCGCGGCGCGTCCGGAGCCGGCCCGGGCGCCTCCGGAGCGGGTGGCGCCGGAGGCTCCCACGGGGCCGCCGCCGGGGGCGGCTGCTGTTCGGGAAGCGGTTCCGGCGCGCTGGTCAGGGCCAGGGCGACCGCGACCGCCACACCGGCCGCCGCCGTGCCTCCGGCCGCCGCCTGCTGCTGGCGGCGCGACATCCTCCCCCACCAGGCGCCCCCGGCCGGGGCGGCGGAGAGGTAGCCCGCCGCCCCCGCGCCCGCCACCAGCGGCAGGACGACGCCGCGCAGGCCGACGTTGACGTCGGCCAGCTCGGCGTAGACAGCGCGGCAGTCGGCGCAGCCGTCCATGTGCCGGTCGACCTTGGCCGTGTCGCGTCTGGACAGCCCCTCCCTGACGTGGGCGCCGAGCAGGCCGAGGGTCGGTCGGCAGGCCTCGGCGGCGTTCCCGCCCGCCAGGTGCATCTGCAGGTACGCCTGCCGCAGGCCCTCCCTCGCCCGGTAGGCGAGGGCGGCGACGCCGTTCGGCTTCATGCCGAGCACGTCCGCGACCTCGGCCGGTTTGGCCCCCTCGATCTCGGTGTGCCAGAGCACCGACTGCCAGCGCTCGGGGAGGGAGAGGAAGGCCCGGGCGATGAGGGAGCGCTCCAGCCCCTCCAGCGCTGGGTCGACGAAGGGCTGGCCGGGGACGAGGCTCTCCAGGTCGTCGGTGACGACCTGCCGCCTCTCCCCTCGCCCCCGGTCGTAGGCGGCGTTGCGGACCGCGGTGAGCAGGTAGGGGCGGAAGGAGTCCTGCGGCCCCCCTCCGCGCTGGATGACGCTGAGCACGCGGGTGAACGCCTCGGCGGCGGCGTCCTCCACCTCCGCCTCACCGCGCAGCAGTTGCCGGGCCAGTCCGCGCGCCGCCGCGGCGTGCCGCTCGTAGAGGGTGGCGTAGGCGCCGGTGTCGCCGTCCCGAACCCACTGAATCAACTCACCGTCACCGACCAGAGTCCCTGTGTGATCGTCGGGGACGTCGTTCACCCGGCGTCCTTTCTGGGGAGTGTGCGCCGCGATCCGCGGATGAGCCCCGGTCCGGCGCTGAGGACACGTGCTCGAAAAATATCCCGCATTCGCGTCACAGCCGCCACCGATCTCCGTAATCAGGGGTGAGGGAGGACGGAACGCGCCGAGCCGACGCGGACCCGCCTCCGCGGCAGGACCGACGGACGGGAGCGACGCCATGGGAGATGCCGAGGTGAGGACCGGGACGCGCGACCGTACGGCCCGTGCCCGGGAACTGCGCGCGCCGTGGGGCCGGCGGAGCCGGGAGGCGGGGTGGGACCCGCCCGAGAGCTGGTGGACGCCCGCCGTGGACGCGGTGTGCGGGGCGTTCGCGTCGGGCGACGACCTGGCCGGTCCCTGCGGTCTCCTGGGCGGGGCGCGGGCGCGTTCGGG
>NZ_LEKI01000310.1:0-2155 GCF_001029525.1 Nocardiopsis sp. RV163
GGGTCACGGCTCCCACCCCCCGGTTCCGGGACCGCCGCGCTCCGCCCGGCCGCCCTCGTCCTCGACGTCCTCGACACCCTCTTCCCCCTCGCACCCCTGGAGTGGCGGTTCCGGGAGGCCGGAATCCCCCGGGTGCTCATGACCCGCTGGTCGGACCACCTGCTGCGCGACTCGTTCGCCCTGGCGCTGGTGGGCGGCGACGGCGCCGACCGCTCCTTCGAGGACGTGGTCCGGGGCGCGCTGCGCGACATCACCGGCCACCAGATCGCCCCCTCCGCCGAGGACTCCGTCCTCGAAGGGCTGGCCGGACTCGACCCCCGTCCCGAGGCGGCCGCCGCGCTGCGCGCCGCGCGCGGGGCGGGGGTGCCCGTCGCGGTCCTGGGCGACCACGACGACGCGCTGGCCCGGGGGCTGCTGGAGCGCGCCGGTCTGCTCGACCTGGTGGAGGACGTGCTGGCCGCCCGCCCCGCCGGGCAGTGGCGGCCCGCGCCGGACGCCTACCGGGCCGCCGCGCGGTCCCTGGGGGGCGCCCCGGAGCGGCTGGCACTGGTCACCGCGCACGGTTGGGACGTCGCCGGGGCGCGGAACGCGGGGCTGGTGACCGGCTGGTCCTCCCACCTGGAGGGGCGCTTCCCGTCGGTCTTCGCCCCCGCGGACGTCTCGGGCCGCGACCTGGCCGAGACGGTGGACGGACTGCTCTCCCTGCCCGTCGAGCGGTCCTGAACGGGGGCACCGCGAAGCGGGCCTGCGGACAGACTCAGGGCTCGGGGAGCGACGGCAAAACCGTCATCCTCCTTGCGCTTGCTTCGTTTATTGCGGATAATTCGATTGAAGGATCGATGTTCTGACCTTGGCGCCCACGCGAGGAGAAAGCATGGTCGTGTTGTCTTCGCACCCGGACACCAAACAGATCCAGGCGGCCGCCAGTGCCCTGCCCCGGGTCCGCCGCTACCTGGACGAGCACCCCGAGACACTGACACCTGTTCCCGTAGCCGTCGAGGACAGCCAGGAAGAGCTTCTGCTTCCGCGTTCGGCTGTCGAACTCCTGGCGGGTGTGCTCGCGCACATGGCGGCCGGGCGCGGCGTCTCGATCGTTCCGGACCACGCCGAACTGACGACCCAGCAGGCCGCGGACATGCTCAACGTCTCGCGCCCGCACCTGATCGGCCTGCTCCAGGCCGGAGAGATCGCCTACCGCAAAGTAGGTACCCACCGCCGGGTTCGCGCGGGCTCTCTGCTGGAGTACATGGGCAGAGACGATCAGCGCCGCCGCGAGGCCGCCGACGAACTGTCCGCCATGACCCGGGAAATGGGCCTGGACTGAGATGCCCTTCGTCGTCATCTACGATGCGAACGTCCTCTACCCGAGTACGCTCCGGGACCTGCTCATCAGGATGGCGCAGGCGGGTCTCGTCCAGGCGAGGTGGACTCACCAGATCCTGGACGAGACCTTCGACAACCTCCGGAAGAACCGTCCGGAGCTGTCAGCCGACGCTTTGCTGCGCACGAGGAAGCTCATGATCTCTGCGGTCCGGGACTGCCTCGTCACGGGTTACGAACCGCTGATCGACTCCCTGGACCTGCCCGATCTCGATGACCGGCACGTGTTGGCCGCCGCCATCCGCGCACGTGCCCAGGTGATCGTCACGGAGAACCTGTCCGACTTTCCCCCATCGGTTCTCGATGGGTGGGACATCGAGGCCAAGAGCCCGGACGACTTCGTTCTCGACCAGATCCACTTGGACAGGAAAGTGGTCTGGTCCTGCGCACAACAGATCGCCGACTCCTGGCGCAGACCGCCAGGAACGGTTGCTGACGTGCTCGCCAGCCTTCAGCGCAACGGCCTTCACAGCTCGGTGGCGGAACTGCAATCCGAGTGATGGGCGACGGCTGCCCTGCTCGACAACCGTCACCAACGGGGCTCCGAGGGCCATGGCCGCACCGGGCCCCCGCGCCGGTGCGGCCTCCCGAATGGTCGGAGCGGCCTGTGAGTGGCCTGGAGAGTCAGACCAGTAACTGTGCGAGGTGGTAGGCCAGGGCCCCGACCGCGGTGGCCAGGGCGTAGCCCGCGACCGTCCGACCGACGCGGCGGCGGGGCCTGCGGTGGCTCACCGGGCGGCGGGGACGGTCCGACCTGCGCGGCGGCCAAGACCGG
>NZ_LEKI01000311.1:0-2139 GCF_001029525.1 Nocardiopsis sp. RV163
CGAGAAGAACCTGCGCAAGGTCTTCCCGAACCACTGGTCGTTCATGCTGGGCGAGATCGCGCTGTACTCGTTCATCATCCTGCTGCTCACAGGCGTCTTCCTCACGCTCTGGTTCAAGCCGAGCATGCTGGAGGTCGTCTACGACGGCTCCTACGAGCGCCTCCAGGGCGTTCCCATGTCGGAGGCCTACGCCTCCACGCTCCACATCACCTTCGAGGTGCGCGGCGGTCTCCTGGTCCGCCAGATCCACCACTGGGCCGCGCTGATCTTCGTGGCCTCGCTCGTCGTGCACATGCTCCGGGTGTTCTTCACCGGTGCGTTCCGCAAGCCGCGCGAGATCAACTGGCTGATCGGCGTCGCCATCTTCGTCCTGGCTATGCTCGAGGGCCTCTTCGGCTACTCGCTGCCCGACGACCTGCCCTCGGGCATGGGCGTGCGCATCCTCCAGGGCGTGATGATGGCGCTGCCGCTCATCGGCCCGTACGTGTCGATGTTCCTCTTCGGCGGGGAGTTCCCCGGCGAGGACATCATCACGAGGCTGTACATGCTGCACGTGCTGGCGATCCCGGCACTGCTGCTGGGTCTGATCGTCGCGCACTTCATGATCCTGTGGCACCAGAAGCACACCCAGTACCCCGGTACCGGGCGCACGGACAAGACCGTGGTCGGAACACCCATGTTCCCGGCCTTCGCGGTCAAGGCGGGCGGGTTCTTCTTCTTCACGTTCGCCGTCATCGCACTGCTGAGCGCGTTCGTGCAGATCAACCCGATCCACCTGTTCGGGCCCTTCACTCCGACGTCCATCACCTCCGGGCTCCAGCCCGACTGGTACATGGGCTTCATGGAGGGTTCGCTGCGCATCTTCCCGAACTGGTTCGACATCGCGCCCTTCGGTTACGCGATCCCGACCGGCGTGCTGGTGCCAGGCCTGATCATCCCGGGCCTGATCTTCGGCGGACTGGCCGCCTGGCCGTTCATCGAGCAGTGGATCACCGGCGACAAGCGCGCGCGCAACGTCGCCGACCGTCCGCGCAACGCGCCGGTGCGCACCGGCGTGGGCGTCATGGGCATCACCTTCTACGGTCTGCTCTGGCTGGCGGGGTCCAACGACATCATCTCGGAGACCTTCTCGATCAGCCTGTACACGACCACGTACATCTTCCGTGTGCTGGTCATCGTGGGTCCGATCGCGGCCTTCTTCGTCGCCAAGCGCATCTGCCTGGGGCTGCAGCGCCGCGACCGGGAAACGCTGGAGCACGGTTACGAGAGCGGCACCATCCAGCAGCTGCCCAGCGGTGAGTTCGTGGAGGTGCACAAGCACAGCTCCCCGGAGACGGTTCACGTCCTGGAGAGCAAGCCGGTCATCACCTCGACGGCGCTGGAGGACGGCGCCGACGCGGACGGCAGGGGTGTGGAGAACCCCGAGGCCCGCAAGGGCAGCGGCAGGCTCCGTAAGGCCCTGGCGCGTTGGTACACCAAGGACGACGTGTCCCTGGAGGGGGTGGAGGCGCTCAACGGCCACCACCCGCACCACTCCTCCACCGAGGCGGAGAAGGAGGCGGCCCACCACTAGGGCCTGCCGCCCCATCTCCTCGACGGACCCGGTCGCACCGCGACCGGGTCCGTCGTGTTGTCGGCCGACACGAGAGCGGCACCGGGCCCGTCGCGGGGCTCCTCGCCGCCCGTGTGACGCGAAACCCTCCCGCCCGTGTGCCGCGGGGGTCCGCCGGGCCCGCTCCCCGACACCGAACCGGCCCGAGTCATGAGCGGGATGACCAGCCGCGACGTTCTTTTTCGCGTGTTCGGCACTCCTTTGGCCCGCGCAATTATGTGAATTTTGGGACGCCCGTGACTCGTGTTTAGTGGACGCGCTGTTCATGCCTAGAAGGTGCTGGATTTCCGTTTCCCTCTGCGGCTCTCGGGGCCTGGAAGCCCGTGTGCGTAGGCGGTCCAGCCCTCCCTGGGTGCCTCGCGGGGGGCGATAACAGGGGGGCGGATTCGGGTCTTGTCGGGATGCCGTAATAATGCTGGCGTGGCGACAGCAACCGCGAACCCAAAATCAGCACCGACACCAGCACATGGTGCGGCAAAGCGTCCTGACCTGGTGAGCGTTGGCACCATCGTTTGGTTGGCCAACGA
>NZ_LEKI01000312.1:0-2102 GCF_001029525.1 Nocardiopsis sp. RV163
GTCCGGGGGCGGCCCCGGACCCACCCCTGCGGCGCCGGGGCCGCCCCCGGACCCACCGACGCCACGCCACACGCCCCTTCGGTGGCTGGTCCCCACAGAGAGGATGGCTCCATGTCCCGCCCGAACCACCGTCCCACCGTGCTCGGCCTCGGCGGCTCCGGCCACGACTGGTCCGCCGCGGCGATGGACCCCGCGCGCATCGTCGCGATCGACGAGGAACGACTCACCCGCAAGAAGTACGGTGTCGGCTCCGACCTGCTCGCAGGCCTCAGCCGACGCGCCGTCACCGCCCAACTCGGCACGACCCCCGAGGAAGTCGACCTCGCGGTCGCCTGTGACCTGGTGCCCCCCGCCTTCTCCTTCCCGGTCCGCCGCAAGCTGACCGTGATCGACCACCACCTCGCCCACGCCTACAGCACCTTCGCCGGATCCGGGTTCGACCGGGCCGCGGTCCTGGTCAGCGACAACTCCGGGAGCCTCGTCTCCGGGACCCGTGAGGGGGACGGCCCCCGCGCCGCCGAGACGATCAGCGGGTACGTCGGGGACCAGGACGGCCTGCACCTGTTGACGCGCGTCTCGGGCGAGCACCGCCTCGACGGTTCGGCCGGCGGCTACTACCAGCCCGGCAGCACCGACAACTCGCTCGGACACTTCTACCGCTCGGTGAGCATCGCCTGCGGCCTGGCCTACCGGGGGCCGACCGGCACGCACGAGGTCAGCGAGGACGGCAAGACGATGGGACTGGCCTCCTACGGCGACCGGCGCTTCGTGGACGACCTCGCCGCCCTCGTCGACCTCGGCCCCGGAGGGGGGGTCCGCATCGACGCCGACGCGGTCGACCGCACGTGCGCCGCACTCGTCGCCGGGGGCGACTTCGACACCCGGGCAGCCCTGGCCCGTGCCGCGCAGGAGGTCCTGGAACGGGCCGTGGTGCACGTCGCCCGGGACCTGCACGCCCGTACCGGCGCCCGGGACCTGTGCCTGGCCGGGGGCACGGCACTCAACAGCGTCGCCAACGGGCGGATCCTGAGGGAGACGCCCTTCGAGCGCCTGTTCGTGGTCCCGGCCGCCGGCGACAACGGCATCAGCCTCGGCGCCGCCTATTACGGCCTGCACGTCGGGTCGGGGGTGCCGATGCGCGAACTGCCCCACCTCACCGACGCCTACCTCGGTCCCGACCACGGGCACGCGGCCGCCGAGACCGCGATAGCCGAGAGCGGACTCCCGTGCGCGCGCCCCGACGACCTGCCCGGCGCGGTCGCCGGTCTGCTCGCCGAGGGACGCACCGTCGGCTGGTTCGACGGACGCTCCGAGTTCGGGCCGCGGGCCCTGGGCCACCGCAGCATCCTGTCCGCGCCCTACCCGGCCTCGGTTCGCGACCACCTCAACGACAACGTGAAGTACCGCGAGTGGTTCCGGCCCTACGCGCCGGTCGTGCGCGAGGAGCGAGCCCCGGAGTACTTCGACGTGGACGCCCCCACCCCGTACATGCTCGTCGTCGCCGGCGTCCGCCGACCGGACGCGGTGCCTGCGGTGACGCACGTGGACGGCACCGCCCGATTGCAGACCCTGGCCCGCGACACGAACCCGGCGCTCCACGACCTGCTGGGGGAGTTCGACGTCCGCACCGGGTGCCCGGTACTGCTCAACACCTCGTTCAACGTGGCGGGGGAGCCGATCGTGGAGACCCCGGAGGAGGCCGTCGCCGCCTTCGCGCGCATGAACCTCGACCACCTCGTCGTCGACGGACGCCACCTGCTCTCACGGAGCAGCACGCGGATGGCCACCGCCTGACCAGCGCCCGGTCCCCCGGACCGGGCGCCTCAGCCGCCCTTGCGGTCGAGGCGCTCGATCTCGCGGGCGAACTCCGCCCAGGACCGCGCCGATAGCCGGGCGATCTCGGCCATCGCCTCGGTCTGGTGCGCCGGCAGGTGGGGGAGGAAGGAGCGCCACCCGTCGTCGGGTATAGCCCCGTGGGTGAACCAGCGCAGCACGCGACGGCCCTGTTCGTTGAAGCGCAGCGCCGGGTCCCGACGCAGTGCCTCCAGGAGCGCCTGGGGCGTGCGGTCGGGGGAGGCGGGCGCGGCCGGTGCCCTGACGCA
>NZ_LEKI01000313.1:0-2086 GCF_001029525.1 Nocardiopsis sp. RV163
CCGTCGCATGACCGCCTCGGGCCCGGACGCGGCCTTCACCCACTCGAACGCCCACGACGCCCGCACGAGCCGGGGCACCCAACCAGGCGCGGGCCCCGCACCACCCTGGACGCCCATCCCGGGACAGCAGGCCTCCCGCGCCCGTCAACAGTGCCGACCCGCGAACCCCGCCACCACCCGCACAGCCCCCACACCCAACCCGGGACCACACCCCAACCAGGGATCAGCCCCAAAAACCGAAGCTGTACAACAGACCGTTGGTCGCCGCGATCGCACCCAACGCCAGCACCGCACCCGTGACGAACGACGTCCGCAACGACCTGACCAGGTACTCCAACGACACCAGATTGTTCAAGATGAAGTACCCCAGCATCATCGCGTGCCAGAAGGACTCCCACCGGAACGGCTCGAACGCGTACGGCGCCCCCGTCCACACCTCGGTCCCGGTCGTGAACCACGCCCACGCCAACGCCGCCCCGTACCCCAACGGCACCTGGATCAACGGAATGACCAACAACGGCAACAGCTTGACGAAACCCCACAACCCCGGCTGGTCGGCATGGCGCGCCTGGCTCTGGGCACGGCGCGCGGCCTCCTGCTCGGCCCGCACACGCTCACGGTGGGCCCGCTCGGCCTCCTGACGGCGCCGGTGCTCCAACCGCTGCTCCTGCTGCTGGCGCTGCTGCTCCTCCACCCGCCTGCGCTGCTCCTCCTGCTCCTGCATCCGGCGCTGGCGCTGCTCCTCCTGCTGACGCAACTGCTCCTGCTGCTGGCGGCGCGCGTCCGCGGCCGGATCACGCCGCCCCCCGTACAGGTCGGCGTAGGCCTCCTCCTGACTGGGCCGCTCCGGCTGCCGGTGACCCGCAGCCTCCTGCCGCCCGTAGGCGGCAGCGCCCTGACCGTACTGGGCGGTCGGCGGAACCTGCTGCCCCGAAGGGAAACGGGCCGTGGCCCCATACCCCTGCTGCTCACCCAGCACCGAGGTCGCACCGCCCTCGTGCCCCGGCACCGGCGGCGAGACCCGGGTGGCCGCCTCATCACCGAACACACCCGCACCGGCCGCGGCTCCCGCCGCACCCCCCACAGCAGCGGCACCACCCTGCCCCAACACCTCCGTGCGCTGGTGCTGACCCGTAGCACGCCCGTCCCCGGCCGCGGCCGCCAACGCCCCGTTGACCTTGGCCACCTGCTCCTGGACCCCGCGCATCACCGCCGCGGGCAACCAGGTCGGCCCCGTGGCCACATCGCCCAGGTAGTCCAGGATCTCCCCCGGCCCCGGACGACCCTGCGGGTCCTTGGACAAACACGCCGCCACCAGATGACGCAACGACTCGGGCACACCCGACAGATCCGGCTCACGACTGATGATGCGCATGACCATGGTGGGCATACTGCCCTCACCGAAAGGCCCCGTCCCCGCAGCCGCGTAGGCCAGCACCGCACCGTAGGCGAACAGGTCACTGGCCGGAGTGAGCGCCTCCCCCTGCACCTGCTCCGGACTCATGAACCCCGGCGTACCGATCACCGACTGCGTGGCCGCCGTACCGTCGGTGGCACGGGCGATACCGAAATCGATCACCCGCGGCCCGTCCTCGGCCAACAGCACGTTGCCGGGCTTGAGGTCACGGTGGATCAACCCCACCCGGTGGATGTCGGCCAACGCCTCGGCCAGACCCGCCGCGAGCACCCGCACACTCGCCTCCGGCAGCGGCCCGTGATCGCGCACCGCCGTGTCCAACGGCAACGAGGGCACGTACGAGGTGACCAGCCAGGGCACCTCGTCATCGGGCCCCGCGTCGATCACCGGCGCCGTGAACGCACCGCTCACCTGACGGGCCGCGTTGACCTCACGGGCGAAACGCTCCCGGAAGGAGGCGTCGGCGGCCATGTGCGGATGGACGCGCTTGACCGCCACCGCACGCCCCCCGGCCGAACGGCCGAAGAACACCTGGCCCATGCCTCCAGAGCCCAAGCGGCCGATCAGCCGATACCGGCCGATACGTTCCGGGTCACTGGGATCGAGCCTAAGGGACACTACAGCCTCCACACACGACGTTCCGCCACCCCCGGGTGCCAGAGGATGACC
>NZ_LEKI01000314.1:0-2065 GCF_001029525.1 Nocardiopsis sp. RV163
GGGCAGGTCCTCGACGCGCTCGCGCCAGTAGTCGCGGTCGCGCCGCTCGCGTTCGGGGTCCGGCCGTACCTGGGTGAGGTAGTCGCGGAAGGTCACCTCGACGGGGTCCAGGACGGCGTCGGGCTCGCGGTAGAGGCGGTCCAGCTCGGTGTAGAGGGTCATGATGCTGAGCGCGTCCAGGACCAGGTAGTCCAGGCCGACGCCGAGGCGGACGCGTTCGGCTCCGTCGCGCGTGTAGCGCACGGCACGCACGTCGAACAGGGGCCAGCGCTCGGGGTCCAGGACCTGGTGGGACATGGCCCCGCGCAGCTCGGCGAGCGCGGTGTCGGGGTCGTCGGGGTCGGCCTCGGTCACGGGGACGCGCACGGGCGGCACGGCGGGCAGGACCCGCTGGTCGCCGTCCGCGTCGAAGACGGCCCGGAGCATGTCGTGCCGGGTGACGAGGCGGTCCAGGGCGTGCTCCAGGCGGCGCAGGTCCACGTCGGCGCCGTCGAACTCGGTGTAGTGGTAGGTGCCGACGCCGCCGAGGGTGAAGTCGGGGCTGCGCCCGGTGAGGTAGGCGCGCTGGACGCCGGTGGGCGGGAAGGGTTCGTGGCGCGAGGCGGGGTCGTGGACGACGCGCTGGCCGCCGACGGCCTCGCCGCGGGCCGGGAGGCGGGCGGCGAAGTCGGCCAGGACGGGGTGGGCGAACAGGTCCGAGACGCCCGCCCCGGCGTGGCCGAGCCCGCGCAGTGCGGCCACCACGCGGGTGGCCAGCAGGGAGTCGCCGCCGAGCGCGAAGAAGGAATCGGTCCGGCTGACCGGGCCGGAGCCCAGCAGGTCGGCCCAGACGCGGGCGACGCGGCTCTCGGTCCCGCCCACGGGGGGCTCGCCGGTGCGCGGTGCTCCGGCCAGGTGCTCGCGCAGGAGGCGGGCGACGGCGGCCCGGTCGGGTTTGCCGTTGGGGGTCAGCGGGATCCGGTCGAGGACGAGCACGGGGTCGGGGAGCATGGCGGACGGCAGAAGGGCGCGGGCGTGCTCCGCCGCGGCCCCGGCCAGGGCGGTCGTCTCCTCGGACTCCCGGGGAACGACGACCGCGGCCAGGCGGGGCGCGGGCTCGGTGAGCGCGACCGCGACCGCCTGGGACACCTCCGGGTGCGCGGCCAGGGCCGCCTCCACCTCGCCGGTCTCCACGCGCACGCCGTTCACCTTGACCTGGTGGTCGGACCGGCCCAGGAACTCCAGGGTTCCGTCGGGGGCGTAGCGGGCCAGGTCGCCGGTGCGGTACCAGCGCCGTCCGCCGGAGGTGACGAAGCGGTCCGCGGTGGCGTCGGGGGCGCCCCGGTAGCCGCGGGCCAGTCCCGCGCCGCCCACCCACAGCTCACCGGCGACCAGGTCGGGCCGGTCGCGCCCCTGGGCGTCGACCACGCGGCACAGCACGCCGGGCAGCGGGCGGCCCCAGGGCACGCACGCCCAAGCGGGATCGGCCCGGTCCACCTCCAGCAGGGTGGAGTGGATCGCGGCCTCGGTCATGCCTCCCAGTGCGAGGAAACGGCAGTCGGGGGCGAGGGCCCGCAGCCGTTCGCGCAGGCCGGGGGCGACGCGGTCGCCGCCGAGCAGGACCGCGCGCAGGGGCGGCATCGGCGCCATGCCGGACTCGACCGCCGACAGCAGCATGTCCAGCAGGGCCGGTACGCAGTTGATGACGGTCACCGACGCGTCCGAGGCGGCCCGGGCCCAGTGTTCGGCCTCGCGCCGTGTCCCGGGGTCGGCCAGGACGGCGGCGCCGCCCGCCGACAGCGGCGCGAACAGGTCGAAGACCGACATGTCGAAGCCGTAGTCGGCGAGCGCGAGCGTGCGGTCACCGGTGCCGGTGTCCAGGACGGCGTTGAGCACGTCGATCGTGTGCGCGGCGGCCCGGTGCTCGACCTCCACCCCCTTGGGTGTTCCGGTGGAGCCGGAGGTGAAGAGCACGTAGGCCAGCGCGTCCGGCGCGACCTCGCGCGGGGTTCCCGGCGGGGCCTGCCGCGTCTGTTCGGGGGTGAGAACCGGGAGGTGGCCGGGGGCGGCCGTCCCGGGGCCGGAG
>NZ_LEKI01000315.1:0-2030 GCF_001029525.1 Nocardiopsis sp. RV163
GTGCGGGTGCGGCCGGTGGCGGGGTCCAGGTCGGACCGGATGAGGAAGTCGGCGCGGCCGTGGAAGGACACCGTGCGTCCGCCGGGGTCGGGTTCGGTGAGGCGGTGGTGGAAGCTGCCCTGGTAGATGACGGGGACTCCGGTGGCCATGGCGTCGGCGGTGGCCTGGGCGGCCGCGGCCAGGGAGGCGTCCTCGGGGTGGGGGTCGGGCATTCGGGCGACCTCGACCAGGGCGCTGAGGCGTTCGAGTTCGGCCTGTTCGTGGGCCAGGCCGTGCTGGGCCACGAGCGGGTCTATGTCGGCGGGGGCGGGTGCGCCTTCGACGCGGGCGGCCAGGGCGGTCTTCAGGGCGCTGCGGTGGTCGCACTCCAGGGTGTCGACGAGGTCGGTGGGTGAGACGACCCAGCCGGTGGTGGTGCGGAACACGCCCCTGCTCCCCTGTGTGGTGTTGGTGTGGGTGCTGGGGATTGTGCCATGAAGCGGTGACGTGTGGGAGTCCACACGCGCGGCGGCCCGCCCAAGGGCCGCCGCGGCGCGTACGGGTGCGGACGGGGCGTTAGCCCACGACCTGCCACTCGACCTGGCCCACACCGGCTCCGGTGCCGATGATCTGGTCGAAGGCCGCGGTGGACAGGTCCAGGCAGCGTCCGTCGACGTAGGGGCCGCGGTCGTTGATGCGCACGGTCACGGATTCGCCGCTGCTCGGGTTGGTGACCTGGACCTGGGTGCCGAAGGGCAGGGTCTTGTGGGCGGCGGTCATGGCGTTGGGGTCGAACGTCTCGCCGTTGGCGGTGGTGCGTCCGGCGAAGTCGGTCCCGTAGTAGGAGGCCTGGCAGGAGCCGCCCTGGCCGGTGGACTCGGTTTCGGCGCCGGTGTCGGCGGCGGGCTCCTCGGCCTCCTCGGGCTCCTCTTCGGGCTCTTCGAGGATGCCGGAGGCGTCGGTGCTGGAGCGCTGGGTGGCGGAGCCGACGGCCTCCTCGGCGAGCTGGCGCTGCTCCTGGCCGGCGTTGGGCGTGGCGTCGTCGGCGACCAGCGGGTCCGGGTCGGCCTGGGGGGCGCCCGCGGCGTTGGTGGCGCTGCCCGGGTCGGCGCCGGTGGCGATGACGGCCGCGGCGGCGGTGCCGCCCACCAGCAGCGCGGCTCCGGTGGCCGAGGCCAGGATCAGGGTGCGCTTGCGGCGGGAGCGCTTGGCGGCCACGCGGGGGCCCACGGGCGCGTCGGCGCGGGTGGCCTCTTCTTCGGCCGACGGGTTCTGGGGCTGGTGTGTGCCCACGACGGATAGTCCTTCGAACGGGAACAGGGCGTGGCGGCGCGGGTGCTCCGGGATGGGGCGCGCGGTTGCCGTGGCGGGTGCGCGGATGGTGCGGCGCCCCGGGTCGCGGGAGGTCGCGGCGCCTGGAGCGGGCCGCCGGATGGTGCGCGGGGTTCTGGGCGCAGATCCTAGGGGTAACGCGAGGGTAACGGTACCGGAAAGAGGGGGTTTGTGGAACTTGTCACCTCGGGGTTCGGTGGTGTTCGTCACCCGGTGATGTGGGGTTCGGGCAGTTCGGGGCGCCGGGGCGGCACGCCCTCGGGAAAGAGGGTGGCGGCCGGGTCGGGCAGGTCCACGCCGCTGAGCCGGGCGACGGCGCTGGACAGGCTGGGGTTGTCCAGGTGCCCGCCCACGGCGCGGATCATGGCGGTCAGGGTGGGCAGGACGGGGGCTCCCAGGGCGGTGACGGCGTAGCGGGTGGCCACGGCCGGGGTGCGCGAGGCGCCCGCCCAGCAGTGCAGCAGGACGCGTTTGCCCTCCGCGCGCAGGGCCGCGACCGCGGCTGCGGCCTCGTCCAGCGTGAAGTGCGGGTGGGAGTTGGCGCCCCTGCGGTCGTGCAGCCACACCCGTACCCAGTCGGCTGGGGGCAGGTGGGGCGCGTCGCTGGGGTGGGTGCGGCACAGCGAGACCGCGGCGTCCACGGTGTCGGGATGGGCGCGCAGGTGGTCGAGGTTGCCCAGCAGGACGCCCGGGTCCAGGGGATGGGGGACGGCGAAGGG
>NZ_LEKI01000316.1:0-2017 GCF_001029525.1 Nocardiopsis sp. RV163
GGTGCTGCCGATCGAGGTGCCGTTGGAGGCGTTGCTGGAGGCCTATCTGGTCTCGCGGCGTGAGCGGGTCGGGGTGGTGCGGGGGGCCGATCCGCTGTTGGTGGACAACCGGGGTGAGGGGTTGCGCCGGGGCGGGCTGCAGTACCTGGTGCAGCAGTGCTACAAGCACGCGGGTGTGCACGACCGGGTGGCGCGGGGGACGCTGGTGCACGCGTTGCGGCACACCTTCGCGACGCGGTTGGCGGAGGACGGGGCGTCGGTGTCGGAGATCATGCATCTGCTGGGGCACGCGTCGGTGGCGTCGTCGCAGGCCTACATCGAGGTGACGGCGCGGGCGCAGCGGGAGGCGGCGTCGTCGAACCGTACGTACGGGGTGCTGCGGCGCCTGGTGGCCGAGGGCGGGGGCGGCTGAGTCGGGGTGTGGCTAGGCTTTGCCTGTGGATACGACTTACTTGACTGTTTCGAGCGTGAACGTGAACGGGTTGCGGGCCGCGGCGAAGAAGGATCCGGGGTTCGTGGGGTGGTTGGCGGGCACGGACGCCGATGTGGTGTGCCTTCAGGAGACGCGGGCCGAGGCCGAGCAGTTGCCGGCGGGTGTGGTGGCGCCTGAGGGGTGGCACGTGGTGTTGGCTCCGGCGGCGGCGCGGGGGCGTGCGGGGGTCGCGGTGTACTCGCGGCGCGAGCCCGACGAGGTGCGGGTGGGGTTCGGGCATGCCGAGTTCGAGGACGCGGGCCGGTATGCGGAGGTGGACCTGGGTGAGGTGACGGTGGCGAGCCTGTACCTGCCCTCGGGCGAGGTGGGCACCGAGCGCCAGGAGGAGAAGGAGCGCTTCATGGAGGCGTTCCTTCCGTATCTGGTCAAGCGGCGGGCCGAGGTGGAGGAGCGCGGTCGTGAGCTGGTGGTGTGCGGGGACTGGAACATCGCCCATGCCGAGGCGGATCTGAAGAACTGGCGGGCCAACCGCAAGAAGGCGGGGTTCCTGCCCGAGGAGCGGGAGTGGTTGTCGCGGGTCCTGGGTGAGGCGGGGTTCGTGGACGTGGTGCGGTCGTTGCATCCGGACCAGGAGGGCCCCTACACGTGGTGGTCCTACCGTGGTCGTGCCTTCGACAACGACGCTGGGTGGCGGATCGATCTTCAGGTGGCCACGCCGGGGTTGGCGGGCCGTGCGGTGGAAGCGCGGGTGGAGCGTGCTGCTGAGCACGCTGGGCGTTGGTCGGACCATGCTCCGGTCACGGTGCGCTACCGGATGCGGTAGGAGGAGGCGGTCATGGGTGTGCCGATCGTTCTGGTGCACGGGTTGCGGGTGTCGGGGAGTATGTGGCGGCCGCAGGTGGAGTTGTTGGAGCGCGAGGGGCGCACGGTGGTGGTCCCCGACCTTCCGGGGCACGGGTCTCGTCGGGGTGAGGAGTTCTCGCTGGGGCGTGCGGTGGACGCGGTGCTGGCAGCGGTCGACAGTGTGGGCGGTCGGGCGCTGGTGGTGGGGTTGAGCCTGGGCGGGTTCGTCTCGATCGCGACGGCGGCCGCGGCTCCGGGGAGGGTGGCGGGGTTGGTGGCGGCCGGGTGTACGGCCAAGCCGGCGCAGTTGTTGGCGCAGGTGTACCGGATTCCGGCGGTGTTGATGGATCGGTTGCCGGACAAGGGCGCGGCGGTCAACGAGCGGTTCCACCGGTTGACGTTGCGTGATGGTGCGGCGGAGGCGGTTTTGGGGGGCGGTTTGGCGGTGGAGGCGGCCACGGCGGTGATCGACGCGGTCTCGGAGATGGACGTGTTGGCGGCGTTGTCGGCCTATGAGGGGCCGGTGTGGTTGATCAACGGGGCGCGGGACCACTTCCGGATCCATGAGAAGCGTTTCTTCGACGCGTGTGCGGATGGCCGGTTGGTGAACGTGCCGAGGGCGGGGCACATGGTGAGTCTGGACCAGCCGGTGAATTTTTCGCGGATCGTCGCGGACGCGGCTGATGTGGTGTCGGGGCGTGAGCGGGCGCGGCGTGCGCTGGAGGCCGGGGAGGGCTGAGG
>NZ_LEKI01000317.1:0-1956 GCF_001029525.1 Nocardiopsis sp. RV163
GGTCCGGGGGACCGGACCGGACACGGGGACGGGGCCGCGCGGCCCCGCCCCTTCTGTGCCTACTGTCTCTTTTGTGCGGGAATCATGACCCTTGATGTGCATTCGCGTCAGGGGAAGGTAGTCTCCTGTACGTCGGGAGGACGGTGTCAGAACGCCGCCCGTTTCCGGCGCCAACGCCTTCGGAAGGACCGCCCCGGCCTCCTCCCCGAAGGCTCGGAGAACGTTTCCGCGCTTCGCGTTCCCCCGGTCGTGCCCCGCTCCGGCGCCGGACGACCCGCGATGCGCGTCGTCCCTCGTCCGGAGCCGTTTCCGGAGCAATTCCGTGAACGGCGCGCGAGCGGGGGAAGAGGAATCGACAGGAGAGCCATGACCCCCGCTCCCCGTGTACCCGCGCACCCGGCCCGTGCCGCCGCGGTGCCCCGCGGCGGCGTGCCGACGCGGCCCCGTGTGACGGCGCTCCCCGCCGGTGCGGCCGGAGGGGCGGCGGCCGTTCGCGGAGCCGCGCGTCCGTGCTGTTCAGGGCGGGTGCGCGTGGTTCCGGATCACGGGGCAGCCGGTGCGGACGACCGGTTGTTGACACCTGTCCGGAAACAGACACGTGTCCATAAATCTCACAAAAACATCTGGGGTCACACCGGCTCCCGTGTGGCGTTTGTGCACGTCAGAGGTGTTGTTCCGGGTGCTTTTGCGATCCTTCCGTGATTCGTCTGCCAAGGCTGTCGACCTTTGTTAGTCTGGCGAACCGAACGACGGTTCTCGGTGGAAGTACAGGAATTGTGCGGGGCATGGATACTTGTCTCCGGATGGGGTGTCGCACCCGTCTGGTCCCCGCTCGGGCGGGGGCGCCCCGGCCGAGGCCTTCTTCCGGCGCACGGGGCACACGGCTGTCACGGGTGCTCCGAGCGAGACCCCGGGGCGGCCACCTCCCCGGCCATGGCGGTGGAGCGGCGCCGTCGCCGATCCGGCCCCACCGACGCGAGGAGACGAGATTGTGGCAGAGGCGCCGCCGCCGCGAGACAGCCCCGCCCCGTACCCGCGCGGGGGCGGGTCGATGACGTCAGCGGAGGACGGGCAAGGAGCCAGGCGGGAGGGACGGTTCCGACGGGCCATCTCCCGTATGGTCAGAGCCCAGGAACCCCCCTCACCGGAGACCCAGCAAGGAAATCCCGTGCATCATCCCGTGCATCCGCACTCGCAGAATTCCGGCCGCACGTCGGACCGGGGCGGCGTCCAGCCCACGGGCGGGACCGCTCCCGAGTCGGGCGCGACGGAGCGCGGCGACGCCGCGCCCCCCGCGACCGGCCCCTTCTCCGGCTCCGCCGAGAACGGGTACCGGCCCTCCTCCAGGACCAGCGTCCCGAACCCGTACACCACCCGGCGGGTGAACGTCGACGACGTGGACACCGGGGCCTCCCCGGTCAACCAGTGGCGCGGCGTGGGTCTGGACGAGCCCGAGCCGCGCACCCCACCCATCACGGCCACCACGGACACCATGACTGACACCTCCTCACCGACAGAGCGCGCGGAGCGGCCCCAGGCCCCCGAGGCGCAGACGCAGGCGGCGCCCGCGGACACCACGCCGCAGCCGGCCCCGCGGCCCGAGCAGGCGGCGCGGCAGCGGGCCGAGGCCACGCACGGCCGGTCGCGGCTCCCTGAGGAGCAGGGCCACCCGCCCCGGTCCGAGCAGGCGGACGCCCACCGACAGGACCCGCCGCGGGCCGACGACCACCGTCGCCCCGAGCCGCCCCAGGCCGACGACCAGCGTCAGCCGGAGCGGCCCCAGGCCGCCGCGCCCGCCGAGGGCCACCAGCAGCCTCCCCAGGCGTGGGCCGGGCCCGCGCCCCAGCCCTACCAGGTGCCGGGGGAGCGCCCCGCGCCCCCGCAGGTACAGGGCCAGCACGGATACGCCCAGCAGCCGGGCCCCGGTCCGGTCGGCCACGACCCCTACGCGTCCCC
>NZ_LEKI01000318.1:0-1936 GCF_001029525.1 Nocardiopsis sp. RV163
CCCAAAGACTCCCCCGACCCCCACGGCTGGTCTTTGGGCTCCCCCAAAGCCCAGCCGTGGGGGTCGGGGGAGTCTTTGGGGGAGTCAGCGCGCCCTCTCAGGCGGGCCGCGTAGCCGCCTCGCGGCTACGGTGCGCGACCGTTTCGAAGGCCTCGCGTCCGTACCCGCGCCGGGAGACCCCGCGTCGTGAGAACTTGTTCGCCAGTGGGCTGACCCCGGCCGGGCGCAGCGCCTCGGCCAACGCCAACCCGTTGGCGAACCCCAACTCGGCCGCCAGGTCCTCCGAGTGGATCCGGTCGTCGGCCAGGCGGTCGAAGACCTCCAGCGCCCGGCTGATGATGTCGGGCACCCCGTCCCACGCCGCCCGGCCCGCTCCGGCCGGGGCGGGCTGGGCCTGCTCGGTCGGGGTCAGCCACGACGCCAGGTCCGACCGAACCGGCTCCGGCTCGGCCGCCGGGGCGGGTTCGGGTTCGTTGCGCAGCCAGGAGGCGGCGTCGGGGACCGCCCGCAGCCGCCGCTCGCCCTGGACCGCGACCTCCGACGTGGTGCTGTCCTCGTTGACCTCGCCGGACTCGTTCAGGGTCTGGGCGCCGCCCGGCACCCCGAACGTGGCCCGCATCCGCTCGTACCGGTGGGCGTAGGCGGCTCCGGCGACGGGGAGGGACTCCTCCTCCAGCTCTGGGCGCCGCGCCGAGATCGTGCGGGAGATCTCCGCGACCCGGCGGGGGGTGAGGTTGTAGCCGCGCATGGGCCGGATGGGCCCGCCATCGGTCAGGTAGGCCGTGCCCGGCCCCGCCAGGTCGTCCACGGACAAGTTGCGCTTCCACCCCAGCAGGTAGGCCAGCTCCTCATCATCAGACCCGGCCATGGCCACCCTCGTGACAGCGCCCTTCTTCAGCCCGGCGTTGAGCGTGTCGGTCGTGGCCCGCAGCGTGCTCAATACCGTGTTGACCGCCGAGTCGCGGGCGATGTCCTGGAGTTCCTCCAGGCCGTCGCGGATGCGGGCGACCAGGCCCTTGGTGGCCGGGTTGAGCAGGGTCTTGCCTTCGTCGGCGACCAAGACGATCTCGGGCAGGTCCGGCCCGATGGGCAGCAGGCTGACGTCGGCGGCCATCTTCTTCTCGAACGCGGTGGCCTTGCGGCCCTTGGCGATGCCCAGGGCCGCCTTGACCATCGCGTAGGCGTCCTCGGGGGTGCACGCCGCCCAGTCCAGGGCGGGACGGTCCACCTCCCCGCGCAGCCAGGGGTCCAGCCACGCCCGGGACAGGCCGCCGCCGGTCAGGTCGATGTGCCAGATCAGCGCGTCCACGCACCGGCCGACCCCGGCCGTGGCGACGTTGAGGATCGTGGTCTTGCCCGACCCGCGCTGCCCGGCGAACAGCGCGCTGTGCTCGCGCCACATCACCTGGGCCGGGCTGGAGTCGCGGTGCTCGCCCAGCACGATCGGGTCCAGGATCGACCTCGGGGAGTAGTCCTGGGGGTAGTCGATGGACTCGCGCATCCGGTCGACGGTGGCCACGTGCAGCAGCACGCTGCCCCGGCTCTGGGCGCGGTCCAGCTCGACCCCGCACCCCTCGGGCAGGCGCGCGTCGGCGGCCAGGGCGTCGGTGTAGGTCTCCAAGGACTTGCGGGTGATCCCGGAGGGCAGGTCCACGTGCAGCGTGTACCCGGCCCCGGTCTCCCACGGCTCGGTCCGGGTGACCCGGAACGGGCTCCGGTGGACGATCCGGCCCAGGCGCTGTTCCCACTCGCGCTCAACGCGGCTGGTGGCGTTCAGGACCAGGGCGCCGCCCTGGGCGGTGTGCGCGGGGCGCCCGCCCCGGGTCAGCGGGGCTAGCCCCGCCGAGATCGCCGACCCGACCACCAGGGTGAGCAGGGTGTTCAGGTCCCAGGGGGTGGTGGCCAGGCACCAGGTCAGCCACCCGCCCGCCCCCAC
>NZ_LEKI01000031.1:0-43461 GCF_001029525.1 Nocardiopsis sp. RV163
GGGGAACCGGGGGGAGGGTGGTGGGCGTTCATGTGCGGCCCCTCCTGTCAGAGGATCGTGGGTCGGTGGCACGCCACCTGGGGGTTGGTGGTTGTTTACCAACGGACGACGACGAGCGTCAATGACCTCCGTGGAGCGCCGTGACATCGGCCTGGATTCGGCCGGAAGAATGTCACCGCGAAAGCGTCCGGAAACCGTCACCGGAAATATCGGGGACACGCGGAGAAAACCGACCGGCGCGGGCGACCGGCGCGCGGAGAACGCGGAAAGGCGCACGACCGCCCCGCGTTCCCACGCAGAGGGGTCGCGGGCACACGCTGGGTGCCGGATGGGCGCCGCCGGGAGGGCGGCGGGGAAGCGGGCCGTGTGCGCTGCGTGACCGGTGCGCCGTTGGCGGGCACCCCGCGTTGGCGGTAAATGCCGTACTCCGCTACGGTTCCCGCCATGATGGGGCACTCGCACGCACTGAGCGGCGTGGTCGGTTGGATGGCGGTTGTTCCGCTGGTCCAGGGCAGGGAATTCCTCGGACTCAGCTTCGACCTGGGTCCCGGCGAGGTCATCGCCGGTTCCCTGGTCTGTGCCGGTGCGGCCCTACTGCCCGACCTGGACCACAAGAGCGCCACGGTGACCAAGACCTACGGCAAGGTCACCGAGGTGCTGAGCGGCATGCTGGGCTTCCTGTTCGGCGGGCACCGGATGGGAACGCACTCGTTCTTCTTCGCGGTGCTCATGGGCGCGCTGGTGCAGCTTTTGGCGCTGTGGTCCGAGCTGGCCGTCCAGGTCTTCGTGTTCCTGCTGATCGGCATCGCCCTCCAGGGCCTGGGCTTCGGCCTGGACAAGAACAAGGTCGCGTCGGGGGTCATCAACGCGATGGCCACGGCGGGCATAACGCTTGCGCTGTTCACCTCCGGGGTGAACTACAACTGGCTGGGCCTGGCGGTGGCCTTCGGCGTGGTCCTGCACTTCTTCGGCGACATGATCACCAAGATGGGCGTGCCCATCTTCTGGCCCTTCTTCAAGAAGCGCTTCGGCCAGGGGAAGGGCTTCGTCACCGACGGCCCGGTCGAGCAGAAGTTCGTCACCCCGCTGCTGACCATCGGCGTCATCGTGGGGACCATCTACCTGTTCGACTGGCCCGCGCTGCTGCCCGAGTACTGACGGGGCGGTGTCCGGTTCCCCTCCCCGCGGCGGCCCGGCACCTGTCGGCCGCGCCGCGGCTGGCCTAGGCTGTCGGGCGTGACACGATCCACAGAGGGCCTCAGCCCCGAACTGCACGCCTACGTCGTCGAGCACAGCGAACCCGTGGACGAGGTCCTGTCGGACCTCGCCGAGGAGACCGCGCGGCTGTTCCCGGACCACCGGGGCATGCAGATCGGCCCCGAACAGGGCGCTTTCACCACGATGCTCACGCGGATCTGCGGCGCGCGGGAGGTGGTGGAGATCGGGACCTTCACCGGTTACTCGTCGATCTGCTTCGCGCGCGGCCTCCCCGAGGACGGCCGCCTCCTGGCCCTGGACGTCAGCGAGGAGTGGACCTCGGTGGCCCGGAGGTACTGGGAGCGGGCCGGGGTCGCGGACCGCATCACCCTGAGGCTGGGCCCGGCGCTGGAGACGCTGCGGGAGCTTCCCGGGGAGCCGCGGTTCGACCTGGCCTTCGTGGACGCCGACAAGGAGGGCTACGTCGGCTACTGGGAGGAGCTGGTCCCCCGCGTCCGGCCGGGCGGCCTGATCCTGGCCGACAACACCCTCTCCCACGGACGGGTCGTGGACCGCGAGAACACTTCGGCGGCCGTACGGGGGATCCGCGACTTCAACGACCGTCTGGTCTCCGACGAGCGCGTCACGCAGGTGCTGCTGCCCATCGGCGACGGCCTCACCCTCGCCCGCAAGCGCTGACGCGCCCGAGCACCGACGCGCCGCGGGGAGCGCCGACCCCGGAGGCCGTCCACAGGACGGCCCTCGTCCCGCACGCGGAGCGCCGGGCTTCGGTAATGTCCAGTGCCATGCGCCTGCTGCACACCTCGGACTGGCACCTGGGCCGCTCCTTCCACCGGGAGAACCTCGTCGACGCCCAGGCGGCCTTCCTGGACCACCTCGTCGACGCCATCCGCGAACACCGGGTCGATGTGGTGGTCGTCGCCGGCGACCTCTACGACCGCGCCCTGCCGTCGGTGGACGCGGTCCGGCTCTTCGACCGCGCCCTGGGCCGGATCCGCGGGACCGGGGCCCGGGCCGTCCTCATCAGCGGCAACCACGACTCCATGGCGCGGATGTCCTTCGCCTCCGGCCTCATCGACGCCTCCGGCGTCCACCTGCGCAGCTCCCTGGACGGCGTGGGCACGCCGGTGGTCATCGAGGACGAGCACGGGCCCGTGGCCTTCTACGGCATCCCCTACCTGGAACCGGAGATCGCGCGCCACCACTGGGACCTGCCCGAGCGGGGGCACGCGGCGGCGCTCGGACACGCCATGGACCTGGTGCGCGCCGACCTCGCCGAGCGGCCCGGCACCCGGTCGGTGGTCCTCTCGCACGCGTTCGTGACCGGCGGCGAGCCCTCCGACAGCGAACGCGACATCTCGGTGGGCGGCGCCTCGCACGTGCCGGTCCCGGTCTACGACGGGGTCGACTACACGGCCCTGGGCCACCTGCACGGGCGGCAGACCATCACCCCGTCCGTGCGCTACTCGGGCAGCCCGCTGGCCTACTCCTTCTCCGAGGAGCACCACGTCAAGGGCTACTGGCTGGTGGACCTGGACGCCGACGGCCTCGCGGGCGCCGAGTTCGCCGCGGCGCCCGTCCCCCGCCCCCTGGCCCGTATCCGCGGCCGGATCGAGGACCTGCTCACCCGTCCCGAGTGGGAGTCCCGCACCGGCCACTGGCTCCAGATCACCCTGACCGACCCGCGCCGCCCCGCCCACCCCATGGACCGGCTGCGCGAACGCTTCCCCCACGTCCTGGTCCTGGACTTCGCCCCCGAGGGCGGTGCCCCCGACACCCGCCCGATCGCCGCCTCCGTCGCCGACCGCAGCGAGCGCCAGGTGGTCGGCGACTTCGTGGAGTGGGCCCGCGGCACCCCCGCCACCCCCGAGGAGGAGGCCCTCGTGAACACCGCCGTCGAGCAGGTACGGCTCCAGGAGGGGACGCGCTGATGCGGCTGCACACCCTCACCGTCCAGGCGTTCGGCCCGTTCGCCGGCACCGAGGAGGTGGACTTCGACCGCCTCAGCGCGGGCGGGCTCTTCCTTGTCCACGGCCCCACCGGCGCGGGCAAGACCACGGTGCTGGACGCGGTGTGCTTCGCCCTGTACGGCAACGTTCCGGGCGCCCGCGGCAAGGACCGCTCCCCCAAGAGCGACCACGCGCCGCCGGACGCCGAGCCCAGGGTGGTCCTGGAGTTCACGGTCCAGGGGCGGCGGGTCTGGATCGAGCGCAAGCCGCGCTGGGAGCGTCCCAAGAAGCGGGGCACCGGCACGGTGACGCAGAACACCAAGGTCGTCGTCAAGGAGTTCACCGGCGGCAGGTGGGAGGGCGTCACCACCCGGCCCGACGAGGCGGGGCAGTTCGTCGGCGACCTGCTGGGCCTGACCCTCGCCCAGTTCTGCCAGACCGTCATGCTCCCCCAGGGCGACTTCGCACGGTTCCTGCGCGCCAAGTCCGAGGAGCGCCGCGAATCCCTGGAGCGCATCTTCAACACCCGGCTGTTCCGGGACGTGGAGACCTGGCTGGGGGCGCACGCCAAACGGCTCGAACACGAGGTTCGGTCCGCCAACGCCCAGGTGCGCGCGGTCGCGGACCGTATCGCCGAGGTCGGCGGGTCCCGGGCCCCCGAACCTCCCGAGGAGCTGTCGGGCTGGGCCGCTGAACTGGCGTGCGTCACCGCCGCGACCGCGCACGACGCCGGGCGGGTGGCCGGGGAGTTCACCGGGGCCCGCGAGGACGCCCAGCGCGCCCTGGCCGAGGGGCGCGAACTGCGCGCGCTCCAGGAACGGCTGGCCGACGCCCGGGAACGCCGCGCCCAGCTGGCCGAGCACAGCGCGTGGCGGTCCGCGATCGACGCCCAGCTCGGCGACGCCGAGCGCGCCGAGTCGGTGCTGCCCTTCCTGCGCGCCCGCGACAACCGCCGCACCGAGCTGGACAAGGCCGAGCTCGCCGTCGCCGACCGTCTGGCGCTGGTGGGCGGGCTTCCGGGCTTCTCCACGCGGCCTGGCGAGGCGGTGCCGCGCGAGGAGCTGGGCGCCGCCGAGCGGGAGCGCCGGGACGAGCTGGCCCGCCTGGACGCGCTGCGCGCGGACGCCGAGCGCAGCCGGTCCCTGGGCCGCTCCGTCACCGCGCTCACGGGGCGCCTGGACGAGATCGCCTCGCAGCTGGAGCGCCAGCGCGCACTGGCCGCCTCCCTGCCGCCCCGTTTGGAGGCGCTCACCGCGGAGCTGCGGCGCCTGCACGACCAGGCCGGGCAGGAGGGGGCCGCCGAGACCGCCCTGGCCGCCGCCCGCAGGCGCCTCGACGCCGCCGCGGAGTACGAGCGCCTGGGCCGGGAACTGGCGCGGGCGCAGGAGCGCTACCGCGAGGCCGTGGACGGGGCCCAGGCCGCCCGCGACCGCGCCCTGGACCTGCGCGAGCGCCGCATCACCCACATGGCCGCCGAACTGGCGTCCGGCCTGGCCGAAGGGGAGCCGTGCGCGGTGTGCGGGTCGGTGGCGCACCCCTCCCCCGCCCGACCCCGCGGCGAGGGCCTGGTCCCGGCCGAGGAGGAGAGGCGGGCCCAGGCGGCCGCCGACGCCGCGGCCTCGCGCCGCGCGGAGGCCGAGAGCGACGTGGTGGCCCTGAGGGAGAGGCGCACCGCCGCCCGGGAACGCGCCGAGGACGGCACCGCCGACACCGCCCGCGAGGAGGTGGAGGCGCACACCGCGGCTTTGGCGGAGGCCAAAGCCGCCGCCGGTGAGGCCCGGCGGGTGGAGGAGGAGCTGGAGCGCGTCACCGGCGACCTGGAGCGCGCCCGCGCCCGTGAGGGCGAGCTGGTCCGGCAGGAGGCACGGGTCGGGGCCGACCGGGACAACGCCGTCCGCGAGCAAGGACGGCTGACCGCCCTGCTGGACCGGGCGCGCGGGGACGACGCCGGGCTGGACGAGCGGATCGCCAGGCTGAGCGGCGAGGCCGATTTGCTGCGCGCCGCGGCCGAGGCCGCGGTCAACCGCGACCGCGCGGCCGACGAACTGCGCGCCGCCGTCGCCGAGGCCGAGCGGCAGCGGGCCGACGCCCGCTTCGCCGACGAGGCCGGGGTGTGGGAGGCCGCGCTGGACGAGGATCGGCGCCGCGCGCTGCGCGAGCGCGCCCGCTCCTTCGACGACGCCCTGGCCGCCGTCGAGGCGTCGCTGGCCGACCCCGAGCTGGCCGCGGCCGGGGAGCTGCCCGTCCCGGACCCGGAGGAGCTGGCCCGTGCCGCGCGGACCGCTTCGGTGGCCGCCGACCGCGCGGTGGCCTGGCGGAGCATGCTGGAGGAGCGGGCGCGTCGGCTCGCCTCCCTGCGCGGGGAGCTGGGCCTGCGGCTGCGGGACTGCGAACCGGCGCTGCGCCGCTACGCGGTGGCCGAGGGGCTGCGCGGCCTGACCGCCGGAACCTCCTCCGACAACACCGACAACGTGCGCCTGTCGGCGTACGTGCTGGCGGCCCGCCTGGAGCAGGTGGTGGCCGCCGCCAACGACCGGCTGGTGACGATGTCGGACGGCCGGTACGAGCTGCGGTACACGGTGGACAAGGCCGCCGGGGACGGGCGCGCGCGTTCGGCCGGGGGCCTGGGCATGAGGGTGGTCGACGCCTGGACGGGCGTGGAGCGCGACCCGGCCACGCTCTCGGGCGGGGAGACGTTCTTCAGCTCGCTGGCGCTGGCGCTGGGCCTGGGCGACGTGGCCAGCGCCGAGGCGGGCGGCGCCGACATCGACACCCTGTTCGTGGACGAGGGGTTCGGCACACTGGACGAGGACACCCTGGAGGAGGTGCTGGACGTCCTGGACCGGCTGCGGGACGGCGGCCGTGCGGTGGGCGTGGTGAGCCATGTCGCCGACCTGCGGCAGAGGGTGTCCACCCGCCTGAGGGTGGTCAAGACCTCGGCGGGCTCGCGGGTGGAGCACACCGGCTGAGCGCGCACGTCCACCCCGGATCCGGGCACCCGGGGTTCGGTGCGACAATGGCGAGCGTGAGTTCGCTGGTCAATATCGCCGTGTTCGGAGTCGTGGGCGCCATCCTGATGGCGGCCCTGCTCGGCCTGCTCCTCGTCGTCTCCGGGAGCTCGCGCGGGGCGTCGCCCCGGTCGCGGGCGGCGTTCGGGATCGCCTCCGTGGTGGTGCTGGTGGCGCTGCCGACGCTGACCGCGGCCAACACGCTGGCCGCCGGGTCCGGGTTCTGGGCGGGGTTCGGGGCGGCCGCCTGCGTCGCGGCTTTCTTGTGCGCCGTGAACGTGGTCATGCTGCCGGTGGTGGCGCGCCGCCAGTCCTCGGGAGGCGGCGGGTCCGCGGTCTCCGCGCTGCGGCCGTCCCTGCCGCTGCTGGCCGCGGCCCTGCTGATCTGCCTGGTCCTGGGGCTGGTGGGGGCCTCCGTGGCCGCCCTGGTCGTCTGACCCCGCGCTCGCGCGTCCGCGCGCCCGGTGGCCCCGCCTCTCCGGCCGGGTCCACCCGTCGGGCTGCTCCCGGCCGGCCTCCGCTCAAGCCCGTCCGAGGCGGCGACCAGGTGCGCGTTGCGCTCGGCGCGGGGGCGCCAGGTGATCCCCGCGAGGTCGAACTCCGAATCCATGTGGCCCGGGCACAGTCCCCGGGCGCGTCGGCGAGCGTGTCGCTCCGAAGCGGGGTCTCCTCATGGGACCGGGCCGACACCACCGCGCGCCCCGGCGCCAGGGGTCGGCGCGCGCAGGCGGGGCCCGCTACGACGGCGGGGGCGCACCGGCCGGTGCGCCCCCGCGTGTGGGTTCAGACACCCTCGCTCGCGGCGGGGTCGGGGTCGTCGTCCTCGGACCCGGCCGCCGGTGCGCTGCGCGCCTCCGGCTCACCGCCGGTGCGCGGCGGCGCCTCCGTGGCCGCGGTGGCCCCGGCCGGGGTCCCGCCCCGCGAGCGGCGTTCGAGCTCGGCCAGATAGGCGTTGTAGGCGTCCATGTCGGCGTCGTCGGAGCCGCCCCGGCGGCTGTGGCGCTCCCGGCGGCGCTCCTGCTTCTCGTCGTCGCGCGACCACTGACGCACCAGCGCGATCATGACCAGCGCGGTGGGGATCTCGCCCAGCGCCCAGGCGACGCCGCCGCCCGCGTACTGGTCGGCGGCCTGGTCCTCCAGCCACGGGATGTCGAACTGGCCGTAGTAGTCCATCGCCAGGGGTTCGGACTGCATCATGATCGTGATGCCGAAGAAGGCGTGGAACCCCATCACCACCAGCAGCAGCAGGATGCGCAGCAGGAACGGCACCTTCCTCGGCGCCGGGTCCACCCCCACGATGATCCAGTAGAAGAGGAAGCCCACCAGCAGGAAGTGCACGCCCATGAGCAGGTGGCCCAGGTGGTCGTTCATCAGCGTGCCGAACAGCGGCGTGAAGTACAGCGCGTAGGGGCCGAACACGAACATCGGGGCCGCGATCGCCGGGTGCGTGACCACCTTGGAGAAACGGCTGTTCAGGAACAGGTTGAGCCACTCCCGCGGCCCCCGGTCCCCGCGCCGCGGGGCGGGCTTGAGCGCCCGCAGGGCCAGGGTGATCGGCGCGCCCAGCACCAGCAGGATCGGGGTGAGCATCGACAGCACCATGTGCTGGATCATGTGCGTCGAGAACAGCACCATGGAGTAGGTCGCGAACCCGGTGAGCTGCGTGACCACGATCGTGAGCAGGCCGGCCGCGAAGGCCGCCGTCCTCCCAGCGGGCCAGGAGTCGCCCCGGCGCACCAGCCGGGTCACGGCGCCCGCGTACAGCCCGCCCGCTACGACCACGATCATGATGAAGAACAGGTCGGGGCGCCACAGGGTGAGCAGGGTCTGGGCGGTCATGGGCGGCGGGATCGGGAAGCCCAGGATCACGGCGGCCGGGTCCACGGTGCCCTCCAGCGGCGGGGGCGGCGCGGTGCGCCCCAGGCCGACGGACACGCCGATGACGGTGGCCATGATGAGCACCTCGGCCAGCGCCGCCCGCAGGAACAGCGGGCGCCGGAAGGCCTCGCCCGCCGGTCCCGTCGGGGCGCCCTCCAGGCGCTTGAAGACGAACCCGCGGTGCATGTAGCCGAACGCGCCGAGGACCCCGAACAGGATGACCTTGACCAGGATGATCAGGCCGTACTCGGTGGCGACCAGGTCACCGATCGAGTACAGGCGGGCCAGCGCGCTGGCCGCGCCGCTGACGGCCACGCCTGCGTAGGCCCACAGCGCCAGGCGGCTGAAGCGGTTGGCGGCCACCGACGGGTCCTGGGCGTCGCGGCGCAGCGCGTGGTAGGTCAGCGCGGCCACGCCGCCCACCCACACGCTGATGGAGATCACGTGCAGGGCAAGCCCGGTCACGGCCAGCTCGTGCGAGCCGGAGGAGGCCGAGTGGCCGGTCAGCGCGGGCGGCGTGGTGGCGGCCAGGGCCAGGACGAGCAGCCACAGGCCGCCGGTGGCTGTGGTGGCCGTGCGGCCGAACAGTGCGATGCCGGTCGTGAGCAGGACGACGAACATCAGCGCGATGCCGCCCGAGACCGACCCGGCGTAGGCCGTGACCTCGTCGACGCTGATCTGGCCGACCTCGCGGGCCAGGAACTCCGCGGCCTGGAAGTACAGGGTGAACACGGCGGCGAGGGCCCAGACCAGGCCCGCCCAGCTCGCCGCGCGCACGTAGGAGGTCGCCTGCGGGGAGAGCCTGCCCTTGTGGGAGGGCAGCAGGACGGCGGCGAGCAGCAGCAGGCCGATCGCCACGACCGCGGAGGCGTCCATGGTGACCTTGGCCAGCGGCAGGCCCCAGCGGACCGCCTCACCCGCGTCGGGCAACCCCGGGATGACCTCGGGGAAGGCGGCTCCGCCCAGGACCAGGGTCAGGCTCAGGCCGGTCAGGCACAGGGCGGCGGCCGCAGCGGCGAAGAGGGGCGCCCGTCCCGTGCCCGGGGCGTCGTCATGGTGTTCCTTGAGGGGGGACTTCTGGTTCTGTGCGGGAGGAGCCACGCGCCACTCCGTCGTCGGTCTCGTTGCAACTGGCTGGTCAGCGCCCTTGGCCGTGTGACCGCCTCGCCGCTGTCCGGGACTTTCCCGGCAGGGGCCGCGCACGGAGGAACACCTCGGCCAAGGTTAGTCCGTCTACTACACAGTGTCGGACTCGGGCGTTCCCGTACACCCCCGCGGGCGGATTCGGGGCGTCCGCGAATCGCGCGGAGCGGCGGCGCCTGGGCCGGGATGTCGGATTCCCCCCTTGCGGCAGGGCTCCTCGCGATACGCTCGTATCCGGTCGAGACGACGGTTTCCCCGCCTTCGGCGTCCGGCCTCCCCTCCCGTGCCGCGGTCGCCCGCGGCGCCTCTCAGCACACCCTCCAGCGAGCGCAGCGAAGGGGACGTCGGATGGCCGTGTACGACAGTGTGGTCAGGTCCACGCGCGTGGTCCTCCCCGAGGGGGTCCGACCCGCCTCGGTCGGGGTACGCGACGGGCGGGTCGAGGCCGTGGGCGCCCACGGCGCGCGCATGCCCGCCCACGTGACGACCGACCTCGGCGCCATGGCCCTGCTGCCCGGCGCCGTGGACGTGGGCACCGGCGCGCACGTGCCCGGGCAGGACTTGGCCGATTCCTACCGCCGGACGGGAACGGCCGCCCTGCGCGGCGGTGTGACCTGCGTGGTGGCGTCCCCGGCCCCGGCACGGCCCGCCCTGACCTACGCGGACGCCCTCGCCGCGCATCAGCGCGCGGCGGCCCTGTCCCCCGTACCGGTGCTGTTCCTGGGCGGGGTGGCCCCGGGCACCGGCCCGCTGGACCTGGCCGACCTCCAGGCCGCCGGCGCGGTGGCCTTCCACTGCTCGCTGTCGGACGGCGGCGCCCCGGACATCGCGGCGCTCAACGACGCCCAACTGCGCAAGGCGATGGCCGAACTCGCGGCGCTGGACAGCGTGCTGCTGGTGCACGCCGAGGACGCGGCCGAGCTGGGGACCCCGCCGACGGCGGCGGAGCACCGGCCGCCCCGGGCGGAGCGGCGCGGTCTGGAACGGGTGATCGCGGCGGCCCGCGCGGTGGGGACGCGCACGCACGTGGGGCCGTTCACCGCGGCCGAGTGCGCGGCGCTGCTGGCGACGGCGGGGACCGTGGGGGTGGCGCTGACCGCGCACACCTGCCCGCACTACCTGTGCCTGCCCTCGGAGTCGCTGGCGCCGGAGTCGCCCGCGCACGCCTGTCGGCCTCCGCTGCGCTCGGACGCCAACCGAAAGGCGCTGTGGAACGCGCTGCTGGCGCGGGACTCGGCGATCACCACGGTGGGGTCGGGGCACCTTCCCGCCCACGGCCTGTACACGCTGGAGTGGAGCCTGTCGGCGCTGTGGACGGCGGCGCACCGGCGCGGCCGGGGGCTGGCCGACCTCGCACGGTGGACGGCGCGGGCCCCCGCGGAACTGCTGGGGCTGGTGGGCAAGGGCCGGATCGCGGCGGGGTTCGACGCCGACCTGGTCGCCTTCGATCCCGGCGCGCGGGTGGCGGTCCCCGCGGCGGACCCCAGCCCCTACGCGGGCCGGGAGCTGACCGGCAGGGTGCGGCGGGTGTGGATCTCGGGCCGCCCGGCGGGCGGCGTCCGCTAGGGAGAGGCCGTCGGATCAGCGGGCGGCCGTCCGGGACGTCTCCCGCGAGACGGTTCGCACGGGTCGGCCCGGTCGGCTTTGCGGGCGGAACCGGCGCGGCGGCGGCCCGGCGCTCGCGGAAGCGCCGGAGCCGAAGGCTCAGCGCTGAGGACGGCGGCGGGCGGGACCGGAATGATCCGGGGGACACGACCGGGCGCGGCGGCCGGACCCGCGGCAGCCCGCTGGGCGGGCCCCGGCGGGACGACACCCCTACCGGGAGCGCGGTGGAGCGGGCCGGGACCGGAGGCGCCCCGGGCGGCGGCTTCCGGCGCTTGGGGCCCCGGGGGATTGAGTCCGCGCGTCACGGGCAGGTACCCGTGTCCCAGAGCACACATCGGACTTACACCCTGTCAACAAGATCGTCGACAGCGATGCATGTTGGCGATGGCGCCGGGGCACCCCCGCAGTTCACAGTGGGGGTATCACCGGAGACGGCCGTAGGAGGAACCGTGCGCATCGGCGTGCCCCGCGAGATCAAGAACCACGAGTACCGGGTGGCCATCACCCCCGCCGGTGTCCACGAACTGGTCCGACGCGGCCACGAGGTGGTCGTCGAGCGCGACGCGGGCCTGGGTTCCTCCATCTCCAACGCCGAGTACGAGGCGGCGGGCGCGCGCATTCTGGACTCGCCCGACGAGGTGTGGAACGCCGGTGAGCTGATCCTGAAGGTCAAGGAGCCGGTCGCGGCCGAGTACCACCGCATGCGGGAGGGGCAGACCCTCTTCACCTACCTGCACCTGGCCGCTTCGCGCGAGTGCACCGACGCCCTGCTGGACCGGCGGGTGACCGGCATCGCCTACGAGACCGTGCAGCTTCCGGACGGCTCCCTGCCGCTGCTGGCCCCGATGTCGGAGGTCGCGGGCCGCCTGGCCCCGCAGATGGGCGCGGTGACCCTCCAGCGGCCCAGCGGCGGGCGCGGCGTGCTGATGGGCGGGGTGCCGGGCGTGCGCCCGGCGCGCGTGACCGTGATCGGCGCGGGGGTCTCCGGCCTGAACGCGACGCAGATCGCGGTGGGCATGGGTGCGGAGGTGACCGTGCTGGACCTGAACGTGAACAAGCTGCGGCACGTGGACTCCCTCTACCGGGGCCGGGTCAAGACGGTGGTCTCCAACGCCTTCGAGCTGGAGCTGTCTGTGCTGGAGTCGGACATGGTGATCGGCGCGGTGCTGGTGCCGGGGGCCAAGGCGCCCAAGCTGGTGACCAACGAGCTGGTGTCGCGGATGCGGCCGGGCGCGGTGCTGGTGGACATCGCGATCGACCAGGGCGGGTGTTTCGAGGACTCGCGCCCCACCACGCACGCCGACCCCACATTCCGCGTACACGACACGGTGTTCTACTGCGTGGCGAACATGCCGGGCGCGGTGCCCAACACCTCCACGCACGCCCTCACCAAGGACACCCTGCGCTACACCGTGGCACTCGCGGAGAAGGGCTGGCAGCTCGCCATGAACGGGGACGAGGCGCTGGCCGGGGGCTTGAACACCTTCGACGGTGACGTGGTCTCCGCCCCGGTCGCCGAGGCGCACGGGCTCAAGCACCGCCCGTTGGAAGAGGTGCTGGTACAGGGCTAGGAGGGGCCACCGCCCCCGAACGCGGGCGGCACGCGGCCGGGGTCCGCGCCGCCCGGCCGCACGGGTGGCGCGGACCGCACCGTTCGGGGTGGTCGCGCAGGTCGGCCGGGGGTACGGTCGTGGGGAAAGCCCGCGCGTCCGGCTCTGCGGCCGGTCGCGGGAGGACGAGTACCGAGGTGGGACAGCGTGGCACACACCGGCTCGGCGACCGCGACCCGGATCGTCGAACTAGAGCTGATCCGGCTGCGGCCCCCGGCCGGCGGCCGGGGCCCCGGCGCCGACGGCCCCGTCCTGGTCCGGGTGGCCGACGGTGACGGCGTGAGCGGCTGGGGAGAGCTGCCGGAGGCCAGCGCTGCCCAGTGGGACTCCCTGGCCCGCGCCTTCGCCCCCGCCCTGCTCGGCCACTCCTGGCGGCGTCCGACCGAGGCGGGCGGGGCCTGGGCCGACCTGCCCCGTGACCCTGCCGTGGCAGGGGCCCTGGACGCCGCTTGCTGGGACCTGTGGAGCCGCCAGCGCGACACCCCGCTCTCGCACGCTCTGGGCGGGGAGCGCACCGCGCTCACCGCGGGGGTGACCCTGCCCCGCCAGGCGGCCGTGGAGTCGGTGGTCACGGAGGTGAACCGCCAGGTGGGGGCGGGCTTCCGGCGGATCCGGCTGGAGATCGCGCCGGGCTGGGACGCGGACGTGGTGCGCGCGGTGCAGTCGAGCTTCCCGTTCCTGGTCCTCCAGGCGGACGCGGGCTGCCGCTACACCGAGTCCCCCGCCGACCTGGACGCGCTGCGCGTTCTGGACGGGCTCGGCCTGCTGGCGGTCGAGGACCCCTTCGCGCCGGACGACCTCGCGGCGCACGCCCGGCTGTCCGCCCAGATGCGCACGCCGGTGGCGCTGGGCCGCTCCCTGGAGTCGGTGGACGACCTCACCGAGGCGATCCGGGCGGAGGCGGGCGGCGCGGTGAACGTGGATCCGGCCCGTATGGGCGGTCTCACGGCGGCCCGCCGCGCGGTGGACCGAGCCGTGGACGCGGGCTGGCGGGTGTGGTGCGGCTCTTCGGCGGCGACGGGGGTCGGCCGCGCCGCGACGGTCGCGCTGGCCTCGCTGTCGGGGGCCTCGCTGCCCGTGGAGGTGCCCGGTGCCGGGAGCCGTGGCCGCGACCTGGTGCTCCCGCCCGTGCGCGCGCACGAGGGGGTGGTGCCGGTCCCGCTGGCCGAGAGCGGTCTGGGGCACACGGTGGACCGCTCGGCGGTGGCCGAGCGCACCGCCCGGGCCCTGGTCGTGGACGCCGACGGCCCGCGCGAGGCCCGCGTGGAGCGCGGACGCGCCAACGGCGCCCGACGGCGGCGCTGACCGGCGACACCTGGACAACCGCAGCAACCGCAGCAACCGCAGCAACCGCAGCAACCGCAGCAACCGCAGCAACCGCAGCAACCGCAGCAACCGCAGCGGAACTCCGCCGCGCCGGGCCGGGTTCCCTCCTCCCCTAACCGAACAGCGTTAGGTAGAGTTGCGGCACCGTCCGGCCCCCGTTTCCGGACCCCAAGACCGTGGAGGCGCGGTGCGCGTATTCGCCGACATCCAAGAGGTGCTCGCATCCCAGGGCGAGCACCTGGGCCACACCGACTGGGTGACCATCGACCAGGACCGGATCTCCCTGTTCGCCGACGCGACGCAGGACCACCAGTGGATCCACACCGAACCGGAGAGGGCGGCCGCGGGCCCCTTCGGGGGCACCATCGCGCACGGGTTCCTCACCCTGTCGATGCTGGCCCACTTCTCCCAGTCGGTGATCTCGGTGACGGAGAAGCCGAGCATGTCGATCAACTACGGGCTCAACAAGGTGCGCTTCCTCCAGCCGGTCGTGTCCGGCTCGCGCATCCGCGACGGCGTCGAGCTCAGCTCGGTTCAGCAGACCCCCAAGGGTTACCTGGTCACCACGACCCACACCGTGGAGATCGAGGGCCGGGAGCGGCCCGCCCTGGTGGCCGAGTCGCTCGGCCTCTGGGTGCCCTGAGGCCCTCAGCTCCCAGCGAGGCCGCGGGGCGGCCCGGGGTCGCGGGCGCGGTCCCGGCCGGGCGGTCCCCCTCCCGGCCGGGACCGCGTGCTCAGCGCACCAGCTTGCGCAGCGCCCTGCGGGTGAGCCCCGGGGTGAACCAGCGCAGCTTGCGCTCGGCGCGCCTGGCCCGCGCGCGCATGCGCTCCACCTCGGCGAGCGCGTGGTCGAGCTTGCGCCGCAGCGCCTCGGGGTTCTCGGGCTTGGTCCGCTCACCCTCCTCCGGGAACACGAAGTCCGTCCCGGGGACCCAGTGGGTGCCGTAGACCTCCTCCACACGGCGGTCCAGCTCCCCGGAACCCGCCTCGGGCCACAGGTGGCGGGCCCTGGCGTAGGCGGCGATCCGCTCCAGGCGCATGACGCCGTCACCGCGCGTGGCGCCGGGCACCGGCGAGCACAGCAGCCCGGCCTTGTTCTTGTTGGCCGTGTCGACCAGCTCGACGACCGCCCGCTCCCTCAGCGCCGGACCGGCGGGCACGCGCAGTTGGAAGTTGACGAGCGGGTCGTGGCCCGGCGCCTCCTCCACCAGACGCACCCGGGGGTCGCCCCGGAAGGTCTCCCGGATCAGCCGCAGGTCGAGCCGCTCCTCGTCCAGCGGGGAGCGCCGCCCCTCGTCCAGCACGTCCCAGGGGCCGACCAGCCACAACCGGATGTCGGGGGTGGTACCGGACAGCAGCGCGGACGCGGTGGTGTCCACGTCCTCCAGGGTGGCGCCGTCCACGTCCACCACCACGTCGACCAGCGGGACCTCCCACTGCCGGTCGGGGCGCTTGCGCCGCAGGTGGAAGTCGGGCACCCGGTTGGCCACGAAGGGGGCGCGGTAGCGGGTGCCCGCGTCGCGGCGGGTCTGCATCTGGGTGCGGCCCAGGTGCCAGCTGCTGGTGTCCAGGTCGGGGACGAACAGGGCGCCCTGCTGGGAGACCCGGTAGGCGAACTCGCTGTCGCCGCCCAGGACCAGCTCACCGTTCAGGCCGCCCGCGGCGTCGAACAGGGTGCGGTGCAGGGAGCCGGTGGCGCCGATGAACACCTTGTAGGCCAGGCGGTCGGCGGTCCGCAGCTTGTCCTTGCCGTCGATGGTCTGCTCCACCCAGTGCGGGTCGGCGCTCTCGCGGTCGAACAGCTCGGCGGCGCGCCCCTCGCGCACCTCTGTCGCCACGTACTCGGCGGTCATGGCCTCCGGGTCGAAGTCCACGAACATCTTGTGGCCCAGGGCGACTCCGTAGTCGACCAGGTGGTGCCAGCGCATCTGCGACTCGACGTGGTCGCGGTAGACCAGCATGTCCGCGTCCAGGCGCAGGACCACCTGGCCGGAGGAGACGGCCACACCGCTGTTGACGGCGTGCGCCGAGCCCCAGCCGCCGGGGGCCGAGGCGATCAGCCGGGTGTTCTCCGGGCGCACCGGTGAGAGCTTGAGGGGTTCGGGCGAGCCGTCGTCCACCACGATCACCTCCATCAGGTGCGCGGGGTAGCTCTGCGCGGACAGGGAGGCCAAAACCAGTTCGAGCTTGTCCTGGTGCCCGTGGGCGGGGACGACCACCGACACAGACAGGGTCGGGGTCCACTCGCCGATCGCGGGCGGCTGAAGCACGGAGTAGTCGTTGCGCCGCGCGCGGGGCTGGTCGCGGTAGTCGGTCTGCGCGCGGGGCAGGAGCGGCGCGGTCGCGCCAGCGCCGGATACCGGTTCCGGAGTGGTGTCAAGCGTGGTCAACGGATCTCCCCCGTGTACTCGGTGGCGGGCTGGCCGAGGGGCGAGGGCTCGCCCTCCACGATGGCGCTCGGACGCCAGCCGAACCACTGCTGGGTGTGGTTGTGCAGGAAGAAGGCCATGTCCTCGGACCAGGTGTGCCCGCCGCCGGTGCGGCGGAGCACGTATCCGAGTCCATGGGCGCGGTAGATGCGGCCGCCGCCCCGGATGACGGCGAGGAGCAGCTGGGTGTCGATGGCGCGGGGCAGCGGCCGGAAGCCGCCGATCTCCTCCATCACCACGCGGTCGGTGAGGATCGTGCCCCCGGCGATGAACCGGGTGGCCGCCTCCGACCTGCGGTTGCGCCAGACGGTCAGGTCCACCTCCTGGAGGTAGATGAAGTCCTGTCCGGTGCCCACGAGCTCGGCGCCGGAGTAGGTCCGCGCCAGCAGCAGGTCGGCCAGGTGGTCGGGGCCGTACCAGTCGTCGTCGTCCCACTTGGAGATCAGGTCTCCGGAGGAGCGGTCGACGGAGTCGTTGAGCACCGAACCGAAGATCTGGCCCGCGTCGGCCTCGTGCAGGACCAGCGGCAGCCCCGTCTCCCGGAACGCGTCGATCGCCGGGCGCACCTCGGGCAGGTCCGCGGTGAATCCGTGGAGGGTGAGGACCACCTCCAGTTCCACGTCGCGCTGCCGGGCGATCTGGGCGAGCGCGAACCCGACCATCTCGGGGCGGCGCGTGCACAGGATCACCGAGATCCGGGGCTCCCTGGGCAGGGGGATCCCGGCCTGCGCTCCCAGGGCCCGCCAGCGGGAGCGCTGGCCGTGGGCGCGCAGGGCCGTGCGGCGCAGGCGGACGCTGTACTCCTCGCGGCGCAGCTGGTCGCGCAGGTCCTCGTCGCGGGCCCCGGTGACCAGGTCCGTGAGCGGCCCGCCCAGGCCCGACGCCCAGGCGGGCACCTCGCCGCTGAGCAGGGGCACCCCGCCGGCGGCCAGGGAGGCGACCGCGCGCACGGCGGCGCTGGGTCCGGTGTGCCCGGACCAGTCCACCCTGACCCCGCGCAGGTGGCGCAGGCGCGCCAGGTCGACGTCGGTGACCGTGCCGTCGGCGGCGACGGTGACCAGGTCCTTGCCGCCCTCCCTGACCACGGCGTGGGGGCCGTGGACGGTCAGGTCGGCCAGGTCGCCGTCCTCGACCCTGGTGAACCCGGTGGGGTTGACGGTGAGCTCGTCCACTGGCGCGACCGCGTGCGCGGCGTCCGGCACCGCCCCGTGGGCCCGCACGTGCCCGTCCGGCCCGGCGATCCGGGCCCAGGAGCCGGCGGCGGTGGTGGCGCGGTCCAGGACGGGGACGACCGGGTCGGTCCACTCGGGCCGCGCGACGTCGTCGGACACGCGCAGCGCCAGGTCCCCCACGGGGGTCACCCTGCGCAGCGGGACGGGCCCCTGGGCCTCCACGCCCCGTACGCCGGTGTCGCCCGGCCGCCACAGGGCGGCCTCGGGCCCGCTGAGGACGGCCAGCGGCGCGGTGGCCGGTCCCCGGCGCCGTCCACGGGTGCCGTGCACGACGGCGTCGACCACCTGGACGGTGTCCATCCCGTTGGGGAAGAACAGCTCGCACAGCCAGCCGTTCCTGTTGACGCGGCGGACCCGCGCCTCCTGGAGTTCGCGCCACTGGCCCATGCCCGGGGAGGCCGGGATCGGGGGCTCCTGGTGGCCGGACGTGGCGACCAAGGCGACCACGATGTGCACGGCTCTGGGCAGGTGTGTGGAGACGGTGAGCGCGCGGTGCAGGTCGGTGGTCGTGGCGGCCACGACCGCGACCAGTCCCACCTCGGGCTCGCCGTCCCGCATCCAGGCGCGCGGAAGCTCCAGGGGCTGTCCCAGGGGGTGGGCGTCCAGGTCCACCAGGATGTCGTCGGGGCGTAGCGGCAGCTCGGCCAGGGCGGGGCGGGTGTCGGCACCCGCGTGGCAGAGCACGGCGGCCTCGGTGCCACGGGCGCGCAGTGCCTGCCGCAGGGCGGTGGTAATCATCGGGTGACCTCGGGTGTGTCGGTCGGGGCCCGGCGGGGAGCCCGTCAGGCGGTGCGTGGGAACGCGGTGTCGGCTAGGTCGTGTTCCTTGGAACATTTCGGGCTCGCGACCACTGGACTTCCCCTCGCCGTGCCGATTTCGCTTGAAAAGCCAGCCAGGCCGACCTGCGCGAACCGTCTTGCGAGAGATTGCCCGGACGGCCAGTCTCCGATCCGAAATCCTCCTCGGAACACTCCCTAGACGCCCTTGCGGCTGAAGACGTGGGCGCCCTTCTCGGCGGCCTCCTCGACGCGCTGGAGGTCGGGGTGCTCGGCCAGCCAGCGCTCACCGATGGCGCGCTCGTCCGCGCGCGCGGCGTCGTCCAGGACGATGACGGCGTCCTCGGTGCAGCGCGGCAGCAGGACGGGCAGCGCGGGGTAGCGGGCGTGCAGGCCGGTGGCCTGGGGCGGGCCGTCGACGAACGCGAGGCCGATGCCCTCCAGGTCGGCGAAGACCGAGGTGTCGTACCAGCGGTCGGCGGTGGGCCGTTCCTCGCCCTCGACGGTGACCGTCGTGTTGGGGGTCTGGACCAGCGGGGCGTGCCGGACCTCGACGATGTCGTCGAGCCCGTGCGCGGCCACGAGTTCGCGGCTGAGCTCGGCGTAGCGGGCGTCGTGCTCGACGGCGACGAGTCTGCCGGTGCCCGCACGGCGCAGGGCGTAGCCGATCCAGACGCTGGAGGCGCCGCTGCCGCACTCCACGACCAGGCCGGGGCGCAGCCGGTCGATCTGGCGGACCAGGATGCGGAGCACGTCGGGAGAGGCGGCCCAGCCGCGCAGCGGCGGCATGAACGCGGCGGTGTCGAGGTGCTCGCGCAGTTCGGTCCAGGCGACCTGCTGCTCGTAGTCGTCGCGGCCCCGTGCGGTGACCACGTTCCTGATCTCGCGGCTGACCTTGGGGAGCGTGTGGTCCTGGAGGTGGGCGAGGCGTTCGCGGACGCCGTCCATGGCCAGGGCCGCCTCAAGGCGGTCCCGTCCCAGCGTCTCGGCGACGCTGCGGCTGTGGGCCTCCATCGAGGTGGACACGCTCCTGGAGAGGGCGCCCACCCTGCGGTACAGGAGCAGCGTGCCCAGCCCGAGCACGCCCACGGCACCGGCGAGCAGGCCTAGGAAGGTGAGGGTGAGCACGTCCGTCCAGCCGATCAGGCCGGCGGCCCCGAGGGCGGTGGGCACGCAGAGCACGGCGGCACCGACCAACGCGCCGGTGGCCAGGAGTGGACGGAGACGGCTGCGAAGCGACCGCATGGGCGGATACCTCCACGGGAGTTTCGACGCGGTTCCGCCGGGCGCGGGCCGCGGGGGGACGCGAGGGGAAGGGCTGGTTTCCCGGCGCTGAACTGCCGCTTCGCCCGGTGTTTCGGGGAGGCCGGCAATCCGCTCAGACGCTTTCGACCTTAGCCCTTCGAGGAAATAACGGACGCCCCCGAAGGGGAATCGAAACCTGGATTACACGCAATTCGCCTTCCGTTCACCCGCGCATCACGTGCTTCTCATTTGTACGCGTCCGGGATTTTCCCGGACGTCGGCGCCCCCGCCCCGCGACCCGCTGGCCTCCCGCGGGACCTCCCGCACGGTGCGCCGGGGCCCGGGCGCGGGCGGCCGCGTGCCGTTCGGAGCAGCACGGCCAATTCTCACTCCTCCCACCTGCGAATTCAACGCGGTGGCGGCGGACGCCGACGGGTGTTTTTCCGCGAACTCCGCGCACCCGCCTGCGCATCCCCCGCGATTTCACCGCGAAAGCGATGATTGGGATCGGCCGCGCCGGGCAGTGCGGGAAGGAGGAGGCGGTGGGACCTCGGCCTCGCGGACCTTCCGTGCGGGGCCCGCTCCCACGGGAGGCGGCGGCCGCGGGCACGGGGCCGGGCGCTCCGGACCGGGGCCGACGGCCTCGGTTTATTCCCGTGCCGGAGTGTAAAGAGCCTGACATCGGGTGGGCGGCCGCCCGACTGATAGCTTGCTGCCTAGGCGATCCCATCGCTGGTGAACACGACGAACCGCGTCATTGGAAAGGTGCGTCAGAGATGTCTGCGCCGTACTCGCTTCCCGAACTGCCCTACGACTACGCGGCCCTGGAGCCGTGGATCTCCGGTCAGATCATGGAGCTGCACCACGACAAGCACCACGCGACCTACGTCGCCGGTGCCAACACGGCTCTGGAGAAGATGGCGGAGGCCCGGGAGACCGGCGACTTCGGCACCATCCCGATGCTGGAGAAGAACCTGGCCTTCAACCTGGGCGGCCACGTCAACCACTCCGTCTTCTGGAAGAACCTGTCCCCCGAGGGCGGTGACAAGCCCGAGGGCGAGCTGGGCGCGGCCATCGACGACCAGTTCGGCTCCTTCGACGCCTTCCGCTCGCACTTCACCGCCGTGGCCACCACCATCCAGGGCTCGGGCTGGGCGATCCTGGCCTGGGACGCGCTGGGTCAGCGCCTGGTCATCGAGCAGCTCTACGACCAGCAGGGCAACACCGCCCTCAGCTCCGTTCCGCTGCTGATGCTGGACATGTGGGAGCACGCCTTCTACCTCCAGTACAAGAACGTGAAGGCCGAGTACGCCAAGGCCTTCTGGAACGTCGTCAACTGGGCCGACGTCCAGGAGCGCTTCACCAACGCCCGCGGGGTCAAGATCGGCTAGGCCCGGTCCCCCGTCCGGTTCGTCGCCGGACACGGCGGAGGGCGGCACCACCCACCGGTGATGCCGCCCTCGCGCGTGTACGGGGCCGCCTTGCCGGCCCCGACCGAGCCGGGCCCCGGTCCCGAACCCGGCGCGCCCCGCCCCGGCGGGTCAGACCACGAGGCGGACCGGGTCGGCCTCCACCGGCCCGTGCCGGTCGAGTTCGCGCCAGGCCCGCGCCAGCCGCCAGACCAGCTCCTCGCGGGTGGGGGCGTCGTAGGCGAAGGGCAGCCGGAACCACTCGCCGTGGCGCTCCCCTCCGGACGCCGACATCACCGAACCCGGGACCAGCTCCACGTCGTGGCAGAGCGCGACCTGGACGTAGGCGCGGGCCTCCACCCCGGGCAGGCGCACCCACAGCGCCGCCCCGCCGTCGGGGCGCCGCCACTCCCAGGCGGGCAGGGCCCCGCGCAGCAGCTCCTCCATGTGGTCGAGGGCCTCGCGCATCAGCGCGGAGCGCTGCCGGGACAGCTCGTCGTAGCGCTCCAGGAGGCGCACGGTCACCGCTTGGTCGAGCAGGGGGCTGGCCAGGTCGGCGAGGACCTTGCGGCGGCTCAGGCGCAGGGCCATCTCGGCGGGCGCGCGCAGCCAGCCCAGCCGGAGCCCGGCCCAGCCGACCTTGGACAGCGACTCCACGGTGATGACCTCGGCCCCGCGCGGGGCGAACGCGGCGAGCGGCGGGGGCTCGTCGGGGGCGCGCAGGCCGGTGTATGCGTGGTCCTCCAGCACCGGCACGCCGCGGCGGGCGGACAGCTCGCCCAGCTCGCGGCGGCGCGCCGCGGACATCATCGTGCCGGTGGGGTTGTGGTAGGAGGGCATCGTGTAGACGAGGTGGGGTGCGTGCTCGGCCACGGCGCGGCGCACGCCGTTGGCGTCCAGCCCCTGTTCGTCCAGTGGCACGGGCAGGAAGCGGGCGCCCCGGTCTCCCATCAGGTCCAGGCAGCCCGCGAAGCTGGGATCCTCCACCACGACGGGCGAGCCGTTGCGCAGGTAGAGCTGGGCGACCAGGTTGACTGCCTGGTGGGCGCCGGTGGTGACGACGATCTGGTCGGCGGTGGTGGGCAGGCCCCGGGCGGTGTAGTGGTCGGCGACGGCCCGGCGCAGCGCGGGCAGACCGCTGGGGTGGTAGCTGCCCTCGGCCATGAGCGCGGGCAGGTCCTCGGCCACGACCCGGCGTACGGCCTCCTCCACGCCGGGGAGAGCGGGGGTGGACAGGCAGGCGGCGGAGATGAGCCCCTCCTCCTGCTGGAAGAGGTTGCGGTACATGGGGTTGCCCGTGCCGTTGGCGGTCCAGCCGTCCGAGCGCACGGGCGCGATCCGGCTGCTGACGCGGGTACCGCTTCCCTGCCTGCTGTCGAGGATGCCGTCCGCGCGCAGGGCGTCGTAGGCGGAGACGACGGTGGTGCGGCTGACCCGGAGGCCGGCGGCGAGGGAGCGTTCGGAGGGCAGGCGCTCGCCGGGGGTGAGGCTGCCCTGGTCGACGAGTTGGCGCAGGGTGTCGGTGAGGCGCCGGTAGAGGGGCCCGCCGCCCCTGGACCAGGCTCCGAGGAGATCGGCGAGTTCGGCGGAACTCCGGGAAGAGTCCATTTTCCCCTCCAATGGATCTGTGGGGAGTGGCCCCCGGGTTCCATACTGGCACCACCAGAAGGGATACCACCAGAGCCGAAGTGGTCCCCTTGCAAGAGGTCCAATTCCTCGGGAGCGGTCATGCACTTCCTCGCCCGGCGCCGACACGACACCGTCCGCCGCACGCCCCGCCGCCGTCCGGACAGCCCCGGGGAGCACGGTCCCGCGCTCCGCGCCGGCCAGCCGGTGCTGGTGGAGGCGCGCGTCCTGCGGGGCGAGCGCCGCCGCCTCGGCGCGTTCGCCGCCGCCCTGCGCGAACGGGCCCGGCGGGAGCCCGGACACCTGGAGGAGGTCCACTTCCTCGACGAGGGGGACCGCGTCCGGCTCGTCTCGCTGTGGCGCTCCCCCGGCGACCTGCGGTCCTTCGTGGAGTCGGCGCACCGGGACGTGCTGGCCTTCCGCGCGGCCGTCGGCTCCTTCCCGGAGGTGGAGCGCACGCTGTGGTGGTCGGCCGCCGGAACCCCGGTGTCGCCGCCGGAGGCCCAGGAGCGCGCGGCATGGCTGCGCGCGCACGGTCCGGGCGCGCGGGCGTTCACCATGTCCTCGCCGGTGCCCCCTCCGGCCTGACCCCCGACCCGGCGCCGACCCGCCAGACCCCGCCCAAGCGGGGCGCCAGGGAGCGGTGGGCCGCGTCCGCGAACGCGCGCGGGTCCAGCGCCCCGCTGCCCCGAGGCACGGCTCCCGCCAGGGGACCCGCCCCCATGGCGGACAGGTCGGTGAGGTTGCAGCGCATGGCCAGGTCCGGGCGGTCCGGCCATGACCCCACCACCACCCCGGCCGGGGACAGGCCGCGGGTGCGCAGCGCCTCGGCGGTCAGCGCGGTGGCGTTCAGGGTACCCAGGTCGGGTCGGGCCACCACCAGGACCGGCGCGGACAGCAGCACCGCGACGTCGGCCAGGGTCTGCCCCTCGGCGTTGAGCCGCACCAGGAGCCCGCCCGCCCCCTCGACCAGCACCAGGTCGTGCGTACCCGCCAGGCGCCACACGGCCTCGGCCACCGCCTCGGCCCGCACGGGCTCGGCCCCGCAGCGGGCGGCGGCCGTGGCGGGGGCCAGGGGCTCGGGATAGCGGACCAGTTCGGCGGTCGTCACACCCGGGACCAGTGCGGCCACTGTGTCGGCGTCGCCGGGTTCGCCGGGAACCACACCGGTCTGGGCGGGTTTGAGCACGGCCACCCGCCGCCCCGCCGCGACCGCCAGCGCGGCCACCGCCGCGGTGACCACCGTCTTTCCGACACCAGTACAGGTCCCCGTCACCACCAGGACGCTCATCGGCGCTCCTCCCCCAAGCAGGCCCGCACCGCGGCGGCCATTCCGTCGGCCACGGCGGCCACCTCCTCCGATGTGCACACGTAGGGCGGCATCGCGTACACGTGCTCGCGGAAGGGCCGCAGCCACACCCCCGCCTCCACCGCGGCCCGCGTGGCCTCGGCCATGCGCACCGGCGCGTCCAGCTCGACCACCCCGATCGCGCCGAGCACCCGCACCTCGCGTACGCCCGGCAGCCCCTCCAGCGGGGCCAGCCCCTCGCGCAGTCCGGCCCCGATCCGCGCCACTTCGCCCCTCCAGTCCCCGCCGGTCAGCAGGTCCACCGAGGCCAGTGCGGTCGCGCAGGCCAGCGGGTTGCCCATGAAGGTGGGCCCGTGGGCGAGCACCGGCACCTCGCCCCCGGCGATGCCGCGGGCCACCCGTGCGGTGCACAGCGTCGCGGCGAGGGTCAGGTAGCCGCCGGTCAGCGCCTTGCCCAGGCACATGACGTCGGGGGCGACACCGGCGTGGTCGGCGGCGAAGAACTCGCCGGTGCGGCCGAAGCCGGTGGCGATCTCGTCGAAGACCAGAAGCAGCCCGTACTCGTCGGCGATCCGCCGCAGCTCCCGCAGGTAGCCGGGGTGGTGGAAGCGCATACCGCCCGCGCCCTGCACCACGGGCTCGACGATGACCGCGGCCAGCTCGTCGGCGTGCTCGGCCGCCAGGCGCTCGAAGGCGGCCACGTAGCCGGGGTCGGGTCCGGCGTCGAACCCGGAGGGCGGTGCGGGGGCGTGCACCTGGGCGGGGAGCACGTCGCCCCACAGGGAGTGCATGCCGCCGTCGGGGTCGCACACGCTCATCGCGTGGAAGGTGTCGCCGTGGTAGCCGCCCCGCCAGGTGAGGAAGCGTCGCCGCCCGGGTCTGCCGGTGGAGCGGTGGTACTGCATGCACATCTTCATGGCGACCTCCACCGCCACGGAGCCCGAGTCGGCGAGGAAGACGTGCTCCAGCGGCCGCGGGGCGACCGCCACCAGGGCCTCGGCCAGGTCCGCGGCGGGCCCGTGGGTGAGTCCGCCGAACATGACGTGGCTGAACGCGTCGGCCTGCCGCCGCACCGCTGCGTCGAGCACCGGGTGGCGGTAGCCGTGCACCGCCGACCACCAGGACGACATCGCGTCCACCACGCGCCGCTCGCCCTCCTCAGACCACAGGGTCAGCGTCGCCCCCTCGGCACCGGTGACCACGTACGGCCGCTCCGCGGCGGGAACGGTGGTGTAGGGGTGCCACAGATGGGCGGTGTCCGCGGCGCGGATCCGGGCGGAGCGGTCCGCGGGCGCCCGGTCTGCGGGGGCCGCGGGGGACGTCGGGGTCATGGGGCTCCATTGTTCACCCCGCGCCCGTGCGCGCTCCCGTGCGGTCCCACCAGGAATCCGGGTGGATCTTTGTGGGCTTCGGTGAATGACGCGCACGTGCGCGGGACGGCAGAGTCGTAGACGCCTCCCTAGCACGAAGGACCGGACCGCCCCAGCGGGATTGGCCGCCGCTGGGTCGGTCCCCGCCGGGGACGCGCCCCCGCCTCCCGGCCCGACCGCACCCACGACCCAGGAGGCCGGCCCGCGTATGCCGAGCACCGCCGCACCCACCCGCCGTCCGTGGCCCCTGCGCGCCACGTCCCGCGCACGCCGCGCTCGGACGCTGCCGTCGGGACACCCCTTCGCGTGGTTGGACGCCGCCGCGCGCACGCGCCGAGGCCGGGCTGACGCGGCGCGCCACGCCCCGGCCCGCGGCCGACGGCCTGCTGGACCTGGCGGGCAACGACTACCTCGGGTTGCTGAGCCACCCGGACGTGGTGGCCGCCGCCGGGGACGCCGCCCGCGTGTGGGGCGCGGGCGCGGGCGGATCGAGGCTGGTCACAGGGGACACCGGCCTGCACCGGGAGCTGGAACGCGAGCTCGCCGAGTTCCACGGCGCGGAGTCGGCTCTGGTGTTCTCGTCCGGATACGCGGCGAACCTGGCGATGGTCACCGCGCTGGCCGCGCCGGACGGCGGCGCCCCTCCCCTGCTGGTGTGCGACCGGCACAACCACGCCTCCCTCATCGACGCGACCCGGCTGGCCCGGGCCTCGGGCGCGCGCGTGGCTCTCTACGACCACGCCGACGCAGACCGGGCCGCCGAGGCGCTCGCGACCGCCGGGGGGAGGGCCCTGCTGCTGAGCGACACCGTGTTCTCCGTGGACGGCGACCTCACCGACGCGGCGGCCCTGGCGCGCGCGGCCCGCGGGCACGGCGCCGCCCTGCTGCTGGACGACGCGCACGGCCTGGGCGTGGTGGGGCCCGGCGGGAGCGGGACGGCGACCGCCGCCGGGCTGCGCGGCGCGGACGACCTCGCGGTGTCGGTGACCCTGTCCAAGTCGCTGGGCTCCCAGGGCGGCGCGGTGCTGGGCTCGCACCGGGTGGTCCGCCACCTGACCGAGACCGCGCGCACGTTCGTCTTCGACACCGGCCTGGCTCCGGCCTCGGCTGGCGCGGCCCTGGCCGCACTGCGCGTGCTGCGCGCACAGCCCTGGTTGGCCGACACGGTGCGCGACCGCGCGAGGCGGCTGGCGGAGGGGCTGCGCGGGCGCGGACTGCCCGCGAGCGCACCGGACGCCGCCGTGGTGTCGGTGACGGCGCCCTCCCCCGGGGCCGCTCTGGCCTGGCGCGAGGCCTGCCTGGCCGCGGGCGTGCGCGTGGGCTGCTTCCGCCCGCCCTCGGTCCCCGACGGCCGGTCCCGGCTGCGGCTGACCGCCCGGGCGACGCTGAGCGGGGCCGACGTCGACAGGGTCGTGGACGTCATCGCGGCGAACCGTCCCGGATAGTCTTGCGGAGATGACGAAGTCCGCCGGGACCCGGGGAGGCGATAGCGGCCGTGTCAGCACGTGGTGAGGGCCCCGAGGCGCCGGAGCCGGTCCCCGCGGACCCCTCCGCAGTCGGCCGTGCACGCGACGCCGCCCCCCGCGAGCCGGAGGAGGCCCCCTCCGGCGGGGAAGCGAACGGCAGCGGCGAGCCGGGGGGCGTCGGCGGCCCCGACGACGGCGGAACCGGTGCGGGACCGGGCGGTACCGGCGGCCCGGACGGCCGCGGCGGTTCCGGTGACGGGGCCGACGGCGGGTCCGGCTCCGGCGGGGATGACGGGGAAGGCCGTCCGCGCCGACGGCGCCGGCGCTCCCGGGTGACCGCCGCCGTCTCGGTCACGCTCATCCTGGTCATGGTGGCCGTCCTGGCGCTGCCAGCCACCCGCGAGGGCCTGGTCTCCCTGTGGTGCGAGACCACCGACGGCGTGTGCCCCGCCGAGGAGCTCCCCCCGATCACCGAGGAGGAGCAGACCGACTGGCGGGTCCGGTTGGAGCCCGAGGAGGCCGCGCTGTGGGGCAACTACGTGGCACTGGGCGACTCCTACTCCTCCGGTGACGGCGCGGGCGGCTACGCTCCCGACACCGCCGAGGCGGGCGGCTGCTGGCGTTCGGAGAACGCCTACCCCCGGGTGGTCGCCGAGGAGTTCGACTTCACCGGCTCGCTGGCCTTCTACGCGTGCAGCAGCCACAAGGGCTCGGAGATGATCGAGCAGATCGGCGCCTCCGAGTCCCAGATCGATCGGGTCACCGAGAACACGTCCCTGGTGACCCTGGGCATCGGCGGCAACGACCTGGGCTTCATCCCCGTCCTGCGCACCTGCATGGTGCGGATGCCGCTCCTGGAGAGCGGCGTCTGCGTCGAGCAGGAGGAGGAGGTCGACAGGCGGATGAGGACTTTCGAGGAGACCCTGACCGAGATCCTCGGAGAGGTCCGCGACCGCGCGCCCGACGCCCGCATCCTGGTGCTGGGCTACCCGCGGCTGTTCCCGGAGGACCCCCCGGGCATGTACTACACGCTGACCAGGAGCGACCAGCTCTGGCTGAACGGTCTGGCCCAGCGGTTCAACGAGCTCATCCGCGACACGGCCTACCGGGTGGACGGCGACGTCTACGGCGGGCGCCAAGCCGGCAGCGTGGAGTACGTGAACACCTTCTCCGCCCTGAGCGGGCACGAGGTGAGCGCCGACGCGGCCTGGCTGAACGGGATCGTGCTCGGGCAGTTGGGCGAGGGCCTGCGCGTGGACCGGGCGAGCTTCCACCCCACCGCGCAGGGACAGCTGTCCATCGCCGAGCGGGTGCGCCTGCAGATCGTGCAGGGCCCCGAGCGGGAGGTCTACGTGGCCCGGGAGACCCTTGAGAAGGTCGATCCGGAGCAGCTGAGGTCGGAACTGGGCGGGCCGTTGGACCCGGAGTTCGCCACCGAGCCGCCCGGCAACGAGGCCGACGCCCCCTGACCCGGGGGCGGGGGGACGTCGGCCCCGCGTCGCAGCTACCGGCCCGCCTGGAGCTCCCTGATCACCTCGGCGAAGCGGTCCAGACCCCAGTTGAGGTCCTCCTCACTGATCACCAGGGGCGGCGACATGCGCACGGTGGAGCCGTGGGTGTCCTTGACCAGGACCCCGTGGTCGGCGAGGCGCTCGCACAGCTCCCGACCCGAGGCCAGCGACGGGTCGACGTCGATGCCGGCCCACAGCCCGATGCTGCGCGCGGACACCACCCCGTCTCCGACGAACTCCTTGAGGCGGCGCTTGAGCACCTCTCCCAGACGGCGCGTGTTCTCCAGGTAGGGCCCCTCGGTGAGCATCCGCACGACCGTGCTCCCGACCGCCCCGGCCAACGGGTTGCCGCCGAAGGTGCTGCCGTGCTGGCCGGGCTGGATGACGCCGAGCACGTCCTCGTCGGCGACCATCGCCGACACCGGCAGGATGCCGCCGCCCAGCGCCTTGCCGAACAGGTAGGCGTCGGGGACCACACCGCTGTGCTCGCACGCCCGGATCGCCCCGGTGCGGCCCAGGCCCGACTGCACCTCGTCGGCGATGAACAGCACGCGCTCGCGGTCGCAGATCTCCCTGACCCGGGGCAGGAAGTCCGCCGGGGGCACGACCACCCCCGCCTCGCCCTGCACGGGCTCGATGAGGACCGCCGCGGTCGTGGAGTCGATGGCGGCCTCGATGGCCTCGGCGTCACCGTAGGGCACGGACCGGAAACCCGGCGTGTAGGGCCCGAAACCGGTCCTGGCCTCCGGATCCGACGAGAAGGAGACGATGGTGGTGGTGCGGCCGTGGAAGTTGGCGCCCGCCACGACGATGGTCGCCTCGTTCTCGGGCACGCCCTTGACCTCGTAGGCCCACTTGCGGGCCACCTTGATGCCGGTCTCCACCGCCTCGGCGCCGGTGTTCATCGGCAGGACCTTCTCCTTGCCGACCATGTCGGCGAGGGCGCTGACCCACGGGCCGAACTGGTCGTTGTAGAAGGCCCGGCTCGTGAGGGTGACCCGGTCGATCTGCCGGTGCGCCGCCGCCAGCAGGTCGGGGTTGTGATGGCCGAAGTTCACTGCGGAGTACCCGGCCAGGCAGTCCAGGTACCTCCTGCCCTCGACGTCGGTCACCCAGGCGCCACGGCCCTCGGCGATCACGACGGGGAGGGGTGAGTAGTTGTGCGCCGACCGCGCCCGCGCGAGCGCGATGTGGTCAGCGCCGGAGAGTGCCTCTCCACCGGGGTTTCCGGCGGAGTCCCGCTGTCCCAGGTTCTGGGTGTTGCCCATCTAGCCGCTCCGATCACCATTGACCGATGTCAGACAGTTGATACCCACCAGCGGGCCGGATCGCGCCCCTTCGGCGGGAGGTCCCCAAGAGTTGAGCAGATGATCCGGTGAGCCCACAAGGGGTGGGGGAGATCACAGCTCGGGGGCGATGCCCGAAAACCCGTCCGCGAAACGCCGCGCACACCCTCTGAGCGGGGCCGTCACATCCATGGTGACCTGCGATAACGCCCCTGGTGACGCGCTCCACAGCCCCGACGGCGGTCGGGCCGCCCCACGAGGGGTACGGTCGCACCATCAGCCAGTCAGCCGCCGCGAGCCCCGAGCCGTGGACGGCCCCGTCGACCGTGCCAGGGAGGTCAGGCGTGCCCACCTCCGCGTCCCCGGACGCCCCCTTCTCGCTCTCCCGCCTGTTCGCGGCGGTCGCCGACGCCGTGCCCGACCGGACCGCCCTGGTGGCCGGCCCCCGCCGGCTCACCTACCGCGCCCTGCGCGAGCGCTCGCGGCGGCTGGCCCGCCACCTGGTCGGCGCGGGCGTGCGCCCCGGCGAGCACGTCGCCGTCCTGGCCTTCAACCGAGCCGAGTGGGTGGAGTCCTTCCTCGGCGTCCTGCGCGCGGGAGCGGTCCCGGTCAACGTCAACTACCGCTACGTCGCGGGCGAGCTGCGCCACGTCCTGGCCGACTCGCACGCCGTCGCGCTGATCGCGGAGGACTCCCTGGCCGGGGCTGTGGACACGGTCCGCTCCGACCTGCCCCGGCTGCGCCACGTCCTGCTCGTCGCGGACGGCTCCGAGCGCGGGACGCGGGGCCTCGACTACGAGGAGGCTCTGGCCTCGGCGCCCGAGGACGCGGCCCTGCCCCCGACCAGCGGCGAGGACCACTACCTTCTCTACACCGGCGGCACGACGGGCTACCCCAAGGGCGTGCTGTGGCGGCAGGCGGACATCTTCCGCGCCGCCCTGGAGCGCCGCGCTCCGGGCACGCCCAGCGCACGCACCCCGCGGGAGGTGGCCGAGCGCGCCGCGCGCTGCTTCGAGCAGCGCATGCTGGTCCTCGGTCCGCTCATGCACGCGGCCGGACAGTGGAACGCGCTGAGCATGCTGCTGTGCGGCAAGCGGGTGGTGCTGTCCACCGACCGCAGCTTCAGTCCGGACCGGGTGCTGGAGACGGCGCACCGGGAGGGCGTGCACGCGCTCCAGTTGGTGGGCGACGCCATGGCCCGCCCGCTGGCCCGCCACCTGCTCACCGAACCCGGGCTGTGCCCGGACCTGGCCTCGGTCCGCTCCGGCGGCACCCCGCTCACCCCGGCGGTGCGCGCGCTGTGGCACGCCTGGCGCGAGGACGTGTCCCTCTCCGACGCCTACGGGGGCTCGGAGACGGGCGTGTGCGGGTCGGCGACCGGCGCCGAACCGGCCGGTCCGGCGGAGGCCCCCTCAGGAGGCGGCCCCTCGGGCAGCCGCAGCTTCACCATGGGGGGCAGCATCGCGGTGCTGGACGCGTCCCTGCGCCCGCTGCCCCCGGGGTCGCGGGAGGTGGGGCGGATCGCGCGCACCGGACGGATCCCGCTGGGCTACTACAACGACCCCCTGGCGACCGCGCGCACCTTCCCGACCGACGCCGAAGGACGCCGCTGGGCGCTGTCGGGCGACTTCGGGACGTGGGACGCCGACGGCTCGATCGCGCTGCTGGGACGCGGCAGCGCGGTGATCAACACCGCGGGGGAGAAGGTCTACCCCGAGGAGGTGGAGGCCGCGCTCAAGGCGCACCCCTCGGTGGAGGACGCCATCGTTGTGCCCTCACCCGACGAGTACCTCGGGCAGCGGGTGACCGCACTGGTCTCGCTCGCCGCGAACGCCCGTCTGGAGGAGGCGGAGCTGCGCGCCTACTGCCGAGTCCGGCTGGCGGGGTTCAAGGTGCCGCGCACCGTGCACTTCGTGGACCGGGTGCGGCGCACGGCGGTCGGCAAGCAGGACTACCGGTGGGCGGCGTCCGTCACCGGGGCCGGTTCGCCCGCTCCGGCCGCACCGACCCTTCCCTGAGAGCCGGTCCGCTCTCCGGTCCCCGCCGGGGGCTCCTCCACGGGCCCGGGGGCATGTCGGAACGGCCCCGCGGCCGGACCTCCCGTTCCGGGACGGGCCCGGGACGGACTTCGGAACGGGTGCCGGACCGCGCCGAAGTCGGCGGTCGCGTCCGGGTGTCCGGCCTCTCCGGCGGTCTGCTGTGGAACTCCGCACCTGAGCGGTACCGGAGCCTTCATTTCGGGCACAGGGTCAATATGGACTTACCCAGCCGAAACAGGGGTTTCACAGGACGTCGGCCGCTCTGGACCCCCTCCGCCACCGCTAGACTGGCGTCGCCTGGTCCAAGGCCCCACGGTTTCCCCTCCCCCGCTCCGACCGGTTCGCACACTCCCGGCCGGGGCCGACCGGTCCACCCGCCTCCGGTCGAGGCCGTGGACCGCGAGGACCACTTTTGACCCACCCCTCCACCCGTGCACACGGTGCGCGTGCGGTGACACCACTAGGACGGAGGACGGCGCGCTTCCCCGGGCCCCGCCCGAAGCGCTCCCAAGAACCCAGATGCCCAACTCAGTAGGCAGCTACATCTTCAACGCGGTGCGCGGCGGCGCCGTGGGCGCCTCGGAGGCCCTTCCCGGTATCAGCGGCGGCACGGTCGCCCTCATCGTCGGCCTCTACGACAAGCTCATCGGCGGCGCCGGCCACATGGTCAGCGGTATCAGGCGCTACGTCACCGACGTTCCGCGCGGACGCGGGAGGGAGCGCGCCCAGGAGCAGTTCCGCCAGGTGGACTGGAGCGTGCTGGTCCCCGCACTGGTCGGCATGGTGGCCTTCCTCGGCATGGCGGCCGTGGTGCTCGCCCCGCTGGTCGAATCCCACACCCAGTACGCGTACGCGCTGTTCTTCGGCCTGGTCCTGGCCTGCCTGTGGATTCCCTACACCGGAGCGGGCCACAGGTGGCGGGCCTGGCACTACCTCGTCGCCCTGGTCTTCGCCGCGGGCGCGTTCTTCCTGACCGGCCTGCCCGGCGCCAACCTGCCCACCCATCCGGTAGTCGTCTTCCTCGCCGCGGCGGTGGCCGTCTGCGCACTGGTGCTGCCGGGGCTGTCCGGATCCTTCATCCTGCTCACGCTGGGCCTGTACGAGCCCACGATCAGCGCGGTCGGGGACATGGACATCGCCTACCTCTCGGTGTTCGCGCTCGGCATGCTCACGGGGCTGTCGCTGTTCGTGAAGCTGCTGCAGCACCTGCTGGAGAACTTCCACCACATGACCCTGGTGGTCCTCACCGGCCTCATGGCCGGTTCGCTGCGTGCCCTGTGGCCCTGGCAGGACGAGGAGCGCACGTTCCTGACCCCCACCGACGTCCCGGTGACGGTCGCCCTGATGGCGGTCGGCTTCGCGATCGTGGCGGCGGCCATCGTCTGGGAGCGCCGCAAGCGTCTCCGGATGGAGGAAGCCGAACTCCACCGGGCTCCCACCCACGTCTGAGAACGGGAACGACAACCGCATGGGAACGAATCTGCTGATGACCGCGGCCTCGACGCCGGACGTCGGCGTCGCCCACGAGTACGAGGGATTCATCGGGTGGGTCCTGAACCTGATGACGACCCTGGGCGAACCCGGTGTCGGCGTGGCGCTGTTCATCGAGACCTTCTTCCCGCCGATGCCCAGTGAGGCGGTCCTGCCCGGCGCCGGGTTCCTGGCCTACGCCGGACACATGAACGTGTGGCTGGCCATCCTGTGGGCGACGATCGGCTGCCTGGTCGGCGCGTGGGGCTTCTACGCGATCGGCGCGCTCCTGGGCCGCGAGCGCACGGCCTGGCTGGTCCAGAAGACCCCGCTGCTGGAGATCGGGGACTTCTACAAGGCCGAGCGCTTCTTCGCCCGCTTCGGCGGCGTCGCGGTGCTGCTGGGCCGGTGCGTGCCCCTGGTCCGCAGCTTCATCTCGGTGCCCGCCGGGATCGAGCGGATGCCCCTGTTCAAGTTCTCGCTGTACACGGTCATCGGCTCCGCGGTGTGGAACACCATCTGGATCGGCCTCGGCTACGTCTTCGGCCCGGCCATCGAGCCCGTTCTGGCCCAGTGGAGCGGCGTGATCAGCAACGTCGTCGTCGTGGTCATCGGCCTGCTGGTGCTGTGGTTCATCCTGGCCCGCGTCTACAAGCGGACCAGGGACCGCCGGGCCGAGGGCACCTCCGCCTGAGCGCCCGCTCCCCGTGAACCCCTCCAGGGGTCCGCCCGCATCCCCGGGCGGACCCCTTCGGCGTTCTGTGGGTATCCTGCCCGGAACGCACCACGAACACATAACGACCGGGGCCGCCGACGCGGCTCCGGAGGCGCGGGGTGCCGGGACGCGTTCCCGGCTGAGAGCACACCCGTCGAACCTGCCCTAGTTAGCACTAGCGAAGGAACGCCATGAGCGCGTACAACATCGTGTCCATCGCCGGCAGCGACCCGAGCGGGGGCGCGGGCGTCCAGGCCGACCTCAAGGCCTTCTCCGCGCACGGGACCTTCGGTATGACGGTGATCACCGCGCTGACCGCCCAGTCCACGCTCGGCGTCACCGGGGTCCACCCGATCCCCGCGCGCTTCGTCGCCCACCAGATGGACACCCTCTTCACCGACGCCGTCGTGCACGCGGTCAAGGTGGGCATGCTGGGCACCTCGGAGGTCACCGAGGCCGTGGCCGAGGCCATCGACCGCCACACTCTGCCGAACGTGGTGGTGGACCCGGTGATGGTCGCCAAGAGCGGGGACCGGCTGCTGGAGGCCTCGGCCGTCGACGCGCTGCGCACCAAGCTCCTGCCCCGCGCGGACCTGGTCACCCCGAACCTGCCCGAGGCCGCGGACCTGCTGGAGGAGCCCGAGGCGACCGACCTGGCGTCGATGCGCGCCCAGGCCTGGCGACTGCTGGATCTGGGCCCGCGGCGGGTCCTGCTCAAGGGCGGCCACCTGCCCGGCGGGCAGAGCGTCGACGTCCTGGTCGCCGTGGACGCCGACCCGGTCGAGTTCCGCGCCCCGAGGGTGGCCACCCGCAACACGCACGGCACCGGGTGCACGCTGTCCTCCTCGATCGCGGCCCTGCTCCCGCAGCGGCCGGACGTGGCCGCCGCGGTGGGCGACGCCAAGGACTACCTGACCGAGGCCATCCGGCGCGCCGAAGAGATCGACGCGGGCGGCGGGCAGGGCCCGGTGCACCACTTCCACGCCTGGTGGTAGGGGCGGCGTCACCGGACCCGTTGACCTGCGGTGCCGTGATCAGCCGGAGTCGTCGGCGCACACAGGGCGCACACTGTGGAGATTCCCGAGCCCGCTGGCGACCGCTTCGCGGGTCCGGTCCTCACTGTCTGGCCACAGCCCGGCGTAGACATCCAGCGTGATGGCGGCCGAGCTGTGGCCCATGCGCGTCTGCACGGTCTTGACCGACTCTCCGTAGCGGATCAGCAGGGAGGCGTAGAAGCGCCGTACCGAGTGCAACCCGGAGCGCTTCGGCATTCCCGCTTTGGCCATCGCCGGGGTGAGGACCCTGTTCCACTCCCAGCGGCGGACGGGGCCACCATTCGGCAGTGTGAAGAGCAGGTGTGCTGTCCGCCGACTCGGCTTGTGCGGATCGGTCCTGTCCTCGACATCCACCGACCCGGCCGGGAAGGCGTCCAAGTGGACGAGCATCATGTCCGCGGTTTCCCGTGTCAGCGGAATGTCCCGGTAACTGGCCGAACTCTTCGGCTGCGCCAGGTAGGCGACGTTGTCCACCGGGGTGACCAGCTGCTGTTCCACGCGCAGCACCAGGCGCTCAGTGTCCAGGTGGTGAAGCTCCAGCCCGAAGAGCTCGCCTTGCCGTAGGCCGCTACCAGCGGCCAGGAGCACGACGGCCTTGAACTGTTCGGGGACGCTGTCCACGACCTCACGCAGGGTCTCCACCGGCATGACGGGCTCGGTCACCTTTCGTTTCTCGGGGAGTCGGATCCCCCGGCAGGGCGTCTTCGCGAGGAGGTCATCACGCACGGCGGCCTCGAAGACCTGGCGGAGAGTGGCGTAGACGCTCTCCACACTGGCCGGTGCCAGGGACTTGCCGAGACGCGTCACCCAGCGCTGCACGTGGGAGGGAAGGACTCTGGACAGGGCACGGTTGCCGAACTCGGGATAGACGTGGTTCTCCAGTTCTCCGATGATCCGGGAGGCTGTCAGCGGCCGGTGCAGGGCGTCCCTCCGCCACTGTTCGGCGAACTCACGGAAGGTGACACGGCCAGCCGCAGGGTCCACATAGGCACCGCGCAGGAGTTCGCCTTCCACCCTCTTCAGATGGCGTTCGGCCTCGGGCTTGGTCTTGAACTTCGGGGACTTCTGCTGTCCCCTGTCGTCCCGGTAGCGGGCAGCCCAGCGCTTACCGCGGCCGTAGGAGGCGGACTTCTCACGTCGAAGCGAGCCGTTCGGGAGCTTGACGGTCTTGTGCCAGGTGTCGACTACAGGCATTGGTGCACCTCAGTCCTGTTCCAGGACCCAGGCGCGGACCTCGGTCGGTTCGTAGCGGACATGGCGGCCGACGCGGTGAGATGGCGGTCCGGTGCGCAGGTAGCGCCACTGGTAGAGGGTCTTGGCCGGGACGCCGAGGTAGGCCGCGGTTTCGTCCAGGGTCCACAGCCGTTCGAGGGTCTTCACCTGTCCACCTCCGCGTCTTCGGTGGACCGGCCCATCCCGGCGACCAAGGACGCCAGCGCCCACTCTCCCGGGGTGAGGCCCTGTCCGAGGTAGTGCCAGTTGCCCAGACTCAGCGTCGAATCCTCTTCGCCCTGGACCACGAGCGGGGTGAAGGTCTCGGTGTCCCAGGGGCGTCCGGCCGCGTAGTCGGCCCGCACCTGACGCAGCGCACCCAGGGTGGTGGAGTAGCGGCGCGACTTGGTGGAGAAGTGGCCCCGGAATCCGAGCATGTGCGCCCACTGGCGCAGCTTGAGGTCTTCGAGCTGGGGGTACAGACGGGCGTTGCCCAGACGCCAGCAGGTGTAGATGAGCTTGCCCGCGTGCGTGCGCACCTGCGTCATGTCCACGTGGTCGATGTCATGGATACGCCGGTCCAGGGTGCCGGTGTCCTCAGCGGCCTTGGTGGCGTACTTGGCGATGTACCCGGCCACGGCCGTGTCCGTCAGCGCCCGGTCGGGGCCGAAGTCCTCGATGGGGCGCACGTCCACCTGCTCACCCCACGCCAGAGTCCAGGTGCGGCCGGAGACCTCGGGAGAGGTGAGCGAGACCGTTCGGGCGGCCGAGTCCACGGCGGCGGTGAGCATGTCCATGCTGGCCCACACCGGAGGCGGTGGCCAACCGGTGGGGTCCTTGGTGTAGCCGTCCAGCCGGATCACGGCGTGGAAGTGCACCGCGCCCCGGGACTGGAACTCGGCGACCTTGGCGTAGGAGATGCGCACCCGCTTGGAGAAGGCCGTGCGCGAGAGCCCGGCGGCCGAGGCCAGGTGGTTGCGCAGGTACAGGGTGAAGCGCCGCCACAGTTCCCCGGTGTGGGCGTGCCAGAGCACGTGACCGACGTAGTCGTAGCGGGTCGGGTCGAGCGGCTGACCGATGCGGGGGTCGTCGGCCCGGTGGTGCTTGAAGCAAGCCGCATCGGTCCGGCGAGGGTGGCACACCCGGGTGCGGCCGTCCTTGCCGGGGCCGCGGTGGACCGCCCCGAAGGAGGGAGCGGTCAGCGTGACGAAGGCCCGGGGGTGCACGCCGACCGAGGTCGGCACGCCCTTGTCCCCACCGACGATTCCGGCCTTGACCAGGTGGTAGGTGTCGGCCCGGTACTCCTCCGAGCAGGAGGGGCACCGGGAGGCCCGCCGGTTCTTGCACCGCATGAGCAGTTCGTTGCCGGGTTCGGTGGCGGTGGAGTAGCGCGAGAGCAGTTCCCCGGTGGAGCCGTCCACACGGGTGGTCTCGCCGGTCAGGCGCACGGGGCAGGCGCAGCCGCGCAGGGCGCGGGTGCGGGTGATCCACCGGTCCAGGTGGTTCTCGTCCAGGGCGGTGATGCGGGCCAGGGCGGGGCCCAGGAGTCCGCCGATGTGTTCGGGTTCGGGCATGGCGAAGAGGCCTTTCGTGGATAGGTGAGGCCCCGGCGCGGCTGGTGTTGTGGAAGCAGGGCCGTCGCCGGGGCCAGGAGAAGGGGTTACAGGCGTGCGGAGGTCACCACGTCTGCTCGCAGTCGCGGCACTCGTAGCCGGTGACGGTCTTGCCGCCGTCGTAGCTGTATTCGGTGACGTCGTTGCCGTGGCAGTGCGGGCACCTCATCGGGTGTCCTGGGGGCCGCTGGTGACGATGAGCGCGGAGGTGAACAGGGCGGCGTGGTGCATGGCCTGGTCCACGTGCGGAGCGCCCCCGGCCTCGTAGAAGCCCTTGGAGCCGGTGCGTGTCATCCACCAGCGCACCGGCCAGCGGCGGTCGATCACCGAGTGCGTCACCCAGGACACCGCGACCCCGGCGGCGAGCCGGGCCGGGGAGAGCCGCAGCCCCAAGGCGCGGGAGGTGAGGCCGATGGCGGCGAGCTGGGCCAGGTGGTAGCTGGCTACGTGCGCCTGGTTCGCGGTCCAGGACTCCATCTTGTGCTGGGCCTGGTGGTCGTTTTGGAGCAGGTAGTCACCCACGTGGTGCGCGGCCGTCATCGCGGCGAACACGGCGGGGAAGGCGTGGGATGTCATAGGCTGATCGAGCCCCTTTCGTTCCTTGCATTCGCGTGTTGGGTTCGTTGGGTAGGTGAACCGGGGTGCGGCGGGTGTGTGGAAGCAGCGCCGCACCCCGGACTTGGTCTCAGGCACTGGGGCACTGGTTCGGGTGGTAGTCGGACGTACCGTCGCGATAGACCAGGTCACCGCAGTTGCTACAGATTTCCAGCCGTCCCATGAAGAGCCTCCTGTTCGTTTCAGACGGACCCGGTTGGTCCCCACACCGCCCCGTAGGGCGGCATGGCCATCAGCCGGATGGCCGGGCGGGTTCTAGGCCGACTTGGGGCAGCTGTAGCAGCGCTCCGGAACGGTGCCGAGGGGGCCGCTGTAGCTGACCGGGTGTCCGCAGTGGCGGCAGGTCTCGGTGCGCCTCATCGGGTCGGCCTCCCCACGGTCAGCTTGTCGTTGTCGCCCTTGGTCGGCTTCTCCCAGCAGTTCACGGTGATCTCCTTCGTTCTCGCGTGTTGGGTTGGTTGGTCAGGTGAAGCGGTGGCGGGTCGGCGGGTGTGTGGAAGCAGGCCGCCCACCGGATCAGGTCGGGGTGTGGCCCAGACCGGAGCACCCGGTGCAGGTGTGGCCCTCGCTGGTGATGCCGTGGCCGTAGCAGGACGAGCACAGGTGGCTGTCGATCACAGCGCCACCCTCCCGGTTCCCTTGCAGGTGGGGCAGGTGCTGTACTTGCGCACCAGGAACCCGAGCTTCTGAACCAGCACACGGCCGGTGCCGGAGCACTCCAGGCACATCACGGTCTTGGTCTTCATGGCGTTGGCCTTTCAGGTCGTGCCGGTTCCGTGGCAGTTCGCGCAGTCCCCGGTGCGGCTGACGCCGGTTCCCGCGCAGGTGTGGCATTGCATCGCTTCGCTTCCTCTCAGGTGGTGATCTGGTCTCGCAGGGTCGCGGCCACCGTTTCGGAGACCCCCAGGCGGGAGCGCAGAGCGGTCACGGTGATCTCGCGGCCGTGGGTGACGCGGTAGTCCTGCGCCAGTTGGGCGGCGTAGGAGGCCAACGGGTGACCCTGTTCGACCGCGGCCGGGGCCGGTTGCGGGACGGGAGCCACCGGGGCCGGCGGGGGTTCGGGCACGGGAGCCGGGGCGGGTTCGGTGTGCTGCCAGTGCACCTCGGTGACCCGGAACTCCTCACGCTCGGAGGAAGCCGGTTCAGCAGGCGCGGGCTCCGGAGGTTCCGGGGCCGAGTGGGCGGCGCGGCGTTCCAGCATCGAGACCGCGACCAGGAACGCGGCGGCCGGAACGGCGGCCATGATCCAGCCCCACACCGTGGGTTGGGCCGTGGCCAGGTTCGCGGCCAAGGTCAGCACCACCGCGCCGACCAGGACCACGGTCGGCCAGGTCACCCCGTCCTTGACGCCCCGGGCAGCGTCACGCTGGCGTTCCCGGGCGGCCATGACGCAGGTCAGGTCGATGGAGACCGCCACGGCCCAGGCCATCCACCCGTGCTGTCCGGACTTCTCGGCCAGGTCGCGGATATGGGTGAAGGAGCCCGCGGCTGCGATTGTGGCCAGGACCAGGATCGGAGCCCAGTCCGCCGACAGCGACGCCAGACGCTTCACCGTTCACCACCCCCTCTCGATCTCGCGGTAGTGGTCCTCACACACCCACTCGTTCGTGCTGGTGGTCTTGGTGTACGCGGGGTTGCAGCACCGCGAGCACCAGTAGGAGAGGCCCATCAGGACAGCTCCTCTTCCAACCGGTCCCAGTCCACGGCGTCCACCGGCACGAGGTCTTCGGTCGTGCGGACCTCACCCGCGACGAGCAGGTCCCAGGCCGGAGCCATGTGGGCGAACTCGGCGGAGGCCTCTTCAGCCCTCTGTTCCGTGGTCAGGTCCGACCGGCCCCGGTACCAGCGCCCGTCCGCTCCCACGGTCACGGCGACCCCGGGCATCTCGGCGGGGATCTTCAGCGCGGCCGACAGCGAGTCCGGGGCCAGGTCACCGAGCGCCATCTTGGCGGTCTCGCCGTCGTTGACCCGGTGGCAGATGCGGCCGGTGATCTGAGCGCGCAGCGCCGTCACACCCGGGCCGAGATCGGAGCCGACCCGCTGTCCGGCCACGACCAGATACAGGCCGAAGGCGCGGCCGAGCTGGGCGTTGCGCAGCAGCAGAGTCGAGGTGCGCGCGATCTCGTCCTTCTCGGACTTGTCCGTCATCAGGTAGAGTTCCGCGACCTCATCGACCACGGTCACCACCGGCGTAGGCCGGGCCTCTTCGGGGAGCTGCCAGATGTTGCGCACCCCCGCATCACGGCACAGCGTCATGCGGTCGGTGAGCATGGTCATCAGGTCATCGAGCAGCTCCGCGCACTCGGTGCGGGTCGTGGCCAGCTTGGACATACGCCGGGCGTAAGGGGTCAGCTCCACCCCACCCTTGAGGTCCAGCCCGGCCAGAGCCACGGGCTGTGGTGCGAGTTGGTACACCAGGGCGTTGATGTCGGTGGACTTGCCCGACTGGGTGGCGCCCATGATCAGCCAGTGCGGGACCGCGCGGAAGTCGATGATCCACGGGTCACCGGTCTCCAAGGTGCCCATGCGGACCTTGAGCAGCTCCCAGTTCGCGGCGAGCGGTCCGGCGTTGGTCACCGTGCCCAGCGGGTCACGTCGGGAGGCGGCCAGCTCCACCCAGCCGGGGCCGGAGGTGCGCAGCCGGACCGAGTCCACCCGCCAGGCGTGCGCGAGCCGGGTCAGGGCCTGGGCGTAGTCGTCGGGGGTCTGCCCGTCGTGCAGCCGGGCGCGGACGCGGAACCCGAACGGGGTGGGGCGGAACCGGTACAGGCGCGGCTTCTTCTCCACGCTCACCCGCTGGATACCGCCCTTGACCTTGGTCTTGCGGCGGGTGTGCGACAGGCCGCACCCCTGCGCCACGTGCTCCCAGGTCAGGTGGACCCGCAGCGCGGAGCCGACCAGGCCGGGGCCATAGGACCAAGTGGTGGGCGACCAGTGGTGCCAGGCGGCGGCCGAGAGCGGCACCGCGGCGGCGGCCGGAGGCACCGCCCACAAAATCTCGGGGAACATCAACCTTCTCCTCTCAGGGGGTTTCGCCCTTGCCGTGGCAGGTCGGGCACAGGGTGAGGTGGTAACCGGGCATGTGCCGGACCTCCCCGGTGCCCGCACACACCGAGCAGGCGGGCATTACTCGGCGGCCCTGCGCAGGTCCAGGGGCGCGATCGAGGAGGCCGAGAACGCCACGCCGTGGCGGCCGTTCGTCTCCCAGGGGATCGCGGTCAGGCCCTGCACGGTCAGCGGGGTGCCCAGACGGGCGGTGATGGCGTTGGTGGCCGGGAAGCTGACCAGCAGCGTCTCGGCGTCGTTGTCCTCCACCTGGGCGAGCACCTTGAGCTGCCACATCGGGGAGCCGTCGGCGTTGTACTTGATCTCGCCGGTCTGGCGGTCCTTGACCTTGGGGCGCGGGGAACCAGCAGCGATGAAGACCATCTGGGACGTGTCCACAGGGATGCTTCGCACGGAATCTCTCCTAGCGGTTAGGCGTTAGGTAGCTCGAAGGCTGACCGCTTGCGGCAGTCGGCCTAACACGAACCTAACACATAGCGGCTAGGCGTCAAGAAGTATTGAGAAGCTACCTACCAGTAACTTTTCAGCGAACCGCTAGCCTTTAGGTGACCGATGGAGGAAGAGCTACATGCTGGAGAAGCCGAAGTCGCGCTACGAGCAGGTCGCCGAGCGCCTTCGTAACGACATCAAGCAAGGCAAGTACCCGCCGGGCGAGAAGCTGCCAAGCCAGACACAGTTGGCTCGCAAGTACGGTCTGGCGCAGACTTCCATCGGTCGTGCGATCGCACGGCTCAAGAACGAAGGCCTAGTCCGAGTTGAGGACGGTAAGGGCGCCACGGTTCTCGAAGTACCTACCGTCAAGCGTGTCCGGCGAACCCCTTACGAGGGGAAGGGCGGCAGCTTCGCCCAGGCGATGCGCGAGGCCGGTCTCGAACCGCACACACCCTTGGCTGCCAAGCCGGAAGTAGTCACGCCGTCGGCCGAGGTGGCGACCTACCTACAGATGGGTGAAGGACAGGTGATCCGGCGCGAGCGGCACATGTTCGGATCGGGCCACCCGATGCAGATCGCTATATCCCACATACCGCTCAGTGCCGCCGGTTCTCTGGACATCACCGGCACTGACACCAACCCCACAGGGATGTATGAGCGGTTGGCCCAGCGCGGCCACAAGGTGACGCGCTTCCAAGAGCGTATTGAAGTTCGCCGCCCCACCGAGAAAGAAACGACGTTCTTCGGCATCACTGAGAGCACCAGCGTCCTTGAAGTCGTGCGCACCGCCTACGACCAGGATGAGAAGCCGGTGGACGTGACGTTCAACGTCTTCCCCGCCACCCAGTGGGCCCTGACCTACGAGTGGAACGCCCATGAGTGAACTACCGCGCCACTCGGTCAGCGTGACAGGTGTGGTCTTCAATGACGATGGCCAAGTCCTCGCGATCCAGCGCCAGGATGACGACCGTTGGGTTCCACCTGGGGGCGTTCTGGAGCTGCACGAGGATCCTCGGGAAGGAGTCGTGCGCGAGGTCTTCGAGGAGACCGGCGTGAAGGTGAGGCCAGGCAACCTCATCGGGGTCTACAAGAACATGCCGCTCGGTGTGGTGAGCATGGCGATCTCCTGTGAGGTCGAAAGCGGGGATCCGAGGCCATCGGATGAAGCCGTGATCGCACGGTGGATCTCCGTTGAGGAGGCACGGGAGCGGATGCCGGAAGCGAGGCTGATTCGTGTCTTGGACGCCCTGCGGGATGACGGCCCGTTCATCCGCTGCCACGACGGTACGAATCTGGTGTGAACCAGAGGAGGAGCCCGGAAGACCTTGGAGTCTTCCGGGTTTCTTCATGCCCGAACCCGGGTGATGAGAAGTTTCCTTACGTCTTCAAGCCCGCACCTGCGGTGCGGGGCAGCCTTCGGCTGAACTGGGCGGTCGGGTGCGGGACGCGGCCAGGAGGGCGGATGGCCGAGCGCGTTGCTGGCGGCTGCGGCCCCGCGGTTGCCACGGCGAGAACATGGCCTCCGGCGGGGACTCCGGGCTCCAGGAAGCGGGGGGAGCTGCGCACGGTGCAGGTCTGCTGTGGTGGTGCGCCCCTCTCCCCTCTCACCCGTCGTCCAGTCAAGGACCTACCACACCACCCAGGGGCCACAAGGTCGTTCGGACAGTGGGGCGCTCCACCTTGTGGCCCCTGGGTGGCGCGGTTGCGCTGCGCGTGGACGAAGGGTGACGGCCAGGGCCAGGAAGCGCTCGGTGGTGGTGGCGAAGGACTCGTAGGGGTGGTGGACGAGGACCTCGCGCTCGCGGACGGTGGCGAAGAGGTCGCCGGAGGTCAGTGCGCGCGGCTCGA
>NZ_LEKI01000319.1:0-1860 GCF_001029525.1 Nocardiopsis sp. RV163
GCCCCGGACCGCGACGCCGTCCTCCCCGCCCTCGCGCAGACACCTCTCGCCCGCGTCACGTCTGCGAAGGTTCCTGTACTCCGCCCTGGCCGTCGTCCTCTGCGCGAGCGGCCTCTCCGCCGCAGCCGTCGCCCCCGCCCGAGCCGCCGACATCGACACCGGCGCCTACTACGTCCTGCGCAACCAGCACAGCGGCCTGGTCGCCGACGTCGAGAGCGCCGGAACCCAGGACGGCGCCCGGATCATCCAGTGGGAGCGCACCGACCGCCCCTGGCAGCAGTTCCGCTTCGTCTCCTCCGGCGACGGCTACTACCGCCTGGTCAACCGCCACAGCGGTAAGGCCGTCGACGTCTGGGAGCACTCCACCGCCAACGGCGCCGAGATCCGCCAGTTCACCGACCTCGGCAACGCCAACCAGCAGTGGCGCCCCGTGGACACCGGCGGCGGCGTCCAGTTGATCAACCGCCTCAGCGGCAAGGCCCTGGAGGCCTGGGAGTGGAGCACCACCCCGGGCGACCGCCTGTCGCAGTACGACTCCCTCGGCGGCGCCAACCAGGTCTGGGACCTGGTCCGCGTGGACGACGACGGCGGAGGCGGGGGAGACGGCGACTGCGGCAGCGGTTCCCACCACGCCGAGGCCGTCCAGAACGGCTCCACCTGGACCGCCCGCGACGGCACCGGCACCGTCTACACCGGCGGCGACATGCTCGCCGCCATGCGCGCGGCCGTCGGCAGCCTCGACTCCGGCCGCACCTCCCAGCAGCGCGTGGTGGTGCGCGGCTCCGGCTCCATGCCCGCCAACGCCTCGCTCGACCTGCCCAGCCACACCTCACTGGAGGTCTGCGGCACCGTCCACGTGTCCGGATCGGCGGGCGCCGACCACGCCGCCATTCGGATCCGGAACGCCCAGGACGTCTCCGTCCCCCACCTGTCCGTGACCGGCTCGCCGTACTTCGGCGTCTTCGTGCGCGGCTCGCAGAACGTGCGCTTCGGCCAGATCGACCTGCGCCTGTCCAGCGGCCTGGGCATGCGCATCGACAGCCGGGGCAGCGACGCCAACCGCACCACGCGTGACATCAGCATCGACGACGTGTACGTGTCGGGCACCGACAACCACGGCGTGGAGACCTACAGCGTGGACGGGCTGGACATCGGCACGGTCACCGCCCGCGACACCGGCTACTCGGGCCTGCTGCTCAACAACACCGTCAACGCCACGGTCGACCGGGTCGACGCCGAGGGTGCCGGAACCGGAACCGGCTACGCGGCCTTCCGCATGGCCAACCGCAACGGGCGCGTCGGCAGCGGCCACCCGGTCAACATCCGGGTCGGCGAGGTCCGCGCCCGCGGCGGCGGCCGGGGCGTCTTCTGCGTCTCCGAGAGCGGCGGCGCGGTCATCGACCGCGTGGACATCGCCCAGACCGGCAACAACGCGGTGCTGGTCGAGAACTGCCACAACGTCACCTTCTCCGGGGGCACGATCGCCGGTCCGGGCAGCGTCCGGATCGCGGCCCGCTCGGAGTTCGCCAACACCTCGAACGTCACCTTCCAGAACCTGACGCTGGCCAACACCTCACTGGTCGAGAACCCGTGCTCGGTGAACCTGACCGTCCGCGACGTCACCTTCCAGAACAGCGGCGACCAGACCTGCTGACCACGCCCTGACCACAACCCCACCACGTCCGGAACAAGCCCTGAACACGCGTGACGCCGGGGCCCGGCCCCCTGGGCCCCGGCGTCGTCCGCCTGGAGCGGTCCGGCGGAGCCCGACGCGTTCTCCCGCCGTTCCGAACTTCGTCCCGAGGCCCTCGTCCATGCGCACCGCAGCCACCCTCGCCGCCGCCGTCGCGGCCCTGCTCC
>NZ_LEKI01000320.1:0-1814 GCF_001029525.1 Nocardiopsis sp. RV163
TTCTTCGGGGACCACACCCAGTCCCAGATCGCGGACCGGTTGGGCTACTCGCAGATGCACGTGTCGCGGCTGCTGTCGGGGGTGCTCGAACAGTTGCGCGAGGAGGTCGGCGGGCACGCGCCCGGCCGCTCCTGAGACCTACCGGAGGGGACCGCGGGGGCCCTCCTCCGGACAAGCGGGGAAGGCCCCCGGGCCGCGGGTCCGGGGGCGGTGCCCGCCGCGTGGACGGGGGCGGACCACGTGCACAACTTCGCGAGGAGTGTGTTATCAGGCCTGTCGCTGCGTCACCGGAGCGGCGATTTGTGCTATCCGCGCACTCCAGGCAGGCTGCGTCCCATGGACGAAACGAACAAGAGCCTCGACGACCTGGTCCGCGACGAGCTGGGCGAGGAACCGTCGCAGGAAGCCAAGGACTACGCGCGCGAACTCTACGAGCGCTACCGACTGCCCGCCCCCGGTCAGGACGGCGGTGCGGTGGCGCCCCCGAGGGCCGGGGCCGAGGAGTAGGCGCGCTCTCCCGGACGCGGCGGCGTACCGGCGCGGCCCCGAGCGGTCCGTGCTCGGGGGCTCCGCTCCGCTTCGCTCCGTGTCCGGGGGAGTGGGCCCGCCCACGGGGCGGGTGGCGCTCCGCGTACCGGGTCAGTCGGAGAGGACGGCCTCGTCGGCGTCCTCCGCCGAGGCGTCGCACCCGCGGTCCCACACGAGCTCGAACCAGACCTTGCGGCCCCTCCCGTCACCGCGGGGCTCGGCGCCCCACTTGCTGGAGAGCGCCTCGACCAGATCCAGGCCCCGGCCGTGCTCGGTGGTGTCGTAGGGGCCCCGGTGCTGGGGCTCGGGCGCCTCAGTCACGTTGCCCAGGTCCCGCACCTCCACCCGAGCCCACCCGGGCGCCAGGTGGACACAGACCTCGAACTTGCCGGTGGCCCCGCCCGAGGCGCTGTGCGTGATGGCGTTGGTGGCCAGCTCGCTGGTGAGCAGCGTCGCCGTGGTCAGCTCCGGCGAGGCGACCAGCTGCCGGGCGACGAACCTCCTCGCGTAGGCGATCTGGCTCGGCAGGCCGGGGAAGCGCCGCCGCGCCGGTCTGGAGGCGGTCTCTGTGCTGTACGGGGTGCGCTCTTCCATGGAACTCGCCGGACGTTGAAAGGGACGGGACGAAGACACCGGGACCTGTAGTGCGTCCGGCTGCGAGGAGGCGGCCCCGCAGGTGGGGTCGTGTGTGTGGAGCACGACGGGGGAACTGTGGGGTGCTGCGGTGTCACACATTGGGTTCACTCCCCGAGGACGTGTGTTCGCGGCGGGCATGGCGACGGAAGTGCCGGGCCCTCGAAGGCGTCCGTGCCCGTGTAACGGGTCACGGCGCGGGGTGGCCGCACCGGCCCGGGCCCCTGGGACAGGGAGGGGTGCGTCGGTGCGCCACGCGTCACGCGCAAGGGCGGCGACAGGAGGGGGGAGGCAAGCCGCGAGACTTCCTCCGAGGCGGTGGTGGGTCCTGGGAGCGGGCCGGGGTGGTGGGTCATGTCGGGTGGCGTATGTGCCCTACGACACTGAAGGGCGTATTCGCGCTTAGCATACGCTCCGTGCCTCCCCGGAAACCCAGCTGACCTGGCTTGACCAGAATAACCCCGGCTGAGCTGGAAAAAGGGGCTGTTCGGTCGGATCGCGGGGGCGGCCGGGCGCGGATACGGGCCGTCTTTCGGAACTGGTGGGGCCTGTGAGCATGGATAACGATTAGGTCAAGCTCTGCAAAACTCTGTGCCCCCATGGTCCTGCGCGCTTGTGTTCGACCGGCCAGGGGGTGGACATGCCCTCCCTCC
>NZ_LEKI01000321.1:0-1750 GCF_001029525.1 Nocardiopsis sp. RV163
CCCCAGGAGTGGCCGACCACGGCGGTGCGCCCGCGGTCGGCGCGGTTCTCCAGGCCGGCCTGGGCCAGGACGTGCGCGAGGTGGTCGAGGATCGCGTGCACGCCCACCACGTCGGGGGAGCCGTCCAACCAGTCCTCGTAGGACTCTCCGGGTTCGAGTTCGACCTCGGCGGCGCCGTGCTCCTTGTGGTGCTCCAGGGTGTCCTCGATGCTGGGGCGGTGCGTGACCAGGTAGGTCATGGCCGCCTGGCGGGGCGTGACGCGGAACCGGTAGAGGTCGTCGTCGCCGGGGAGGAAGGCCGTGAGCGGGCGCAGGTCGGGGTCGCGGGTGGTACCGCCGTCGGCGATCAGGACCAGGTCGGGAACCCAGGCGTCCTCGTCGCTCAGCGCCCGGGACACCTCCACCGGGGTGGCGCCCCGCCATGCGGGGTCCCCGGCCACGAGCAGGCGCCGGAGGATGGGTCCCTGGGCCGGGGGCAGGGGCTGTCCGGGGGTGTGGGCGACCATGCCGGGCAGTTCGCCCATGCGGGAGAGCACGTCGTTCCAGGCGGTGTCGTCGCAGTCGCCGCGGATCAGTAGCGCGCCGGGCACGTGCTCGGTCTCGCCCTCGGGGGGCGGGGGCAGGGCTGGGTACATCAGGGCGCCTCTTCGGGGTCGCGGTGTACGGTCACACCGGTTCTACCGGGCTGCAGCGACAAACCGGGGTCCAGGGGATCGCGGGCGGACAGGGACCTGCACGGCAGGACCGATGATCCGGGGGGCTGGGCGAGCGCGGTCGGTCCCGCCGGCACCGGGTCACACGCCCGCGGCGGCGCCCCCCGGGCTCTGGAACGTGGGCACCCGCCAGCGGAAGCGGGGCGGCAGGACGTCGTCCCGGATGCGCGCCTGGGGCCGGTACACGCCGTGGAGACACGCCGCGGTGGCGGATGCGGAGGATACGGGGGAGGTCATCGCCCCCTTCAGGCGCATCTTGTCCGCTCCCTGGAACGGGTGCCCGTCTTGAGGCGATGTGATGCCGTTTCTGTTTTTTGTCGCTAGGGTGCTGCGCAACCTCTGAGAGGAGCACCCCCGTGCGTCACTTCGTCGGCTTGCTGTCCGGTCTGATCCTGGGTCCGTTGCTGATCCTGCTGGTGGGGTGGGCGTTCACCCACCTGCGCGGCCTGTACGCGGTCGGTCTGGGCGCACTGCAGGGCTCGGGCCCCCTGGCGGTGGCCGGGTTGGCGGGTGCGGGTCTGTTGGTGGCGATGGTGGCGGTTCCGCCGCGGCTGACGCCGATGCTGCCCCTGGGCGCGGCGCTGGCCGTGGGTTCGCTGAGCGGGCTGTCGGTGTGGCGGATGTACCTGCTGGAGCGGTTGCCGCAGTTGCCCGGGACCGAGGGGGCTCTGGTGCTGTTGCCGCTGGGGGTGTTCGCGCCCCTGGTGGTGCTGCTGGTCGCCCCGGTGTTCGTGGGGCAGCGCTGGCGCCGTGAGGACGATGAGGGCCTCGGCGAGGAGGAGTACTTCGAGGGTCTGCACGAGGACGAGCAGGCCCCCCGGCGCACGCGGACTGCGACCGGGTCGGTGCCCCACACCCCACGGCACCGGGCCTGAGGCAAGGCTGCCCGGAACCCCGACGGGGTTCCGGGCAGCCGGTGCCGGGTCGGGTGAGGTCGGGCGCGGGCCGTCAGCGCCAGGCGGGACCCCAGCCCGAGCTGTTGGACACCCCTGGCGGCAGGGGCGGCAGGATGCCGTTGCCGCCCCTGCCGCCAGGGG
>NZ_LEKI01000322.1:0-1746 GCF_001029525.1 Nocardiopsis sp. RV163
GCCGGGTGCCAAGAAGGCTTGCTACCGTAATCCGGCAACGGAGCATAGCCCCGAGCTGGATGCCAGTCCAAACCACTCGGATCCGTGAGCGAGGCAGGGTTGTTGTTCGAGTACAGGTACCCGTTCATCTTCTGAGCATCGGCCAGGTCCATCAACGGGTCCACCGAGATGAACCGGCCCAGCGCCGCGTCATACGCTCGCGCACCCAGTTGGGTCAGCCCCGTGGACTCATCGACCGTGCCGTCCACGAACCCGCGCTCACCCGGCCACTCGCCCGCGGCCTCACGGTTCTCACCGAACACGGTCATCCGCCGCTGAACGACCTCTCCCCAGACCGCGTCCACCGCCATCTCGCCCGTGCCGTGGTGGTCGGAGAACACCCAGTGCAGATCCCCGTCGTTCTCGCGCACCGCGACCGTCTCACCCGCGTGCTCGAAGTAGCGCGTGGCCTCCTCGGTTCCGGCGGTCGGATCCCAGGCCCCCTAGCCTGCTTCCTCAAGAGACAAGAAAGCTCAAACCAAGGTAGCTGAAAAAAACAAGCGCCCATATTACTGGGAAGGCGAGGAGATTCAGATGAGGACTCATTTTAGTGCCAGGGTCCTCCGCTGCATGGCCAGCGGAGTAATCACTAACACACTGGTTGAGAATGCGCACAGCACGGTTGGCACTCGGGCTACCAAACAAAGCCGTGAGGAGCGACCCCTCAAACGCCGCAGGCTTGAGGGAATCACCGTTCTTCAACTCTATAACCAAAGCACCGCCTGGCGCCACAATATCACGCACCTGAGCCATCGGAACCGAAGTCTTTGTTATATAATCACGGACGATCAGAAAATCATCACCAATTTCAACACTCCTCCAGAAACCAACCTTGACACTCAGCCATATCGACAGGCTTGCCGCAGTAGATACCACAAAAGCAGAGTTCATTTGGAATTCTCCAGACCCCGCCCACAGGGCAAACAGCGCCCAGACCAGGAATGCGAGAACACATACCAGCACCTGCATCCCTCTATTTCGAACGATCATTCTAACCAATCGCTAACGCCCAGCGAAGGGGTTACTGTACGGCACAGGTCCACCGAACGTAGAACCGCTCGCAATATTAATTGCATAGCCGGCAGATGAAGCACCCCAGTCCACAGGACCCGAGTTCATGTCCCAGCCTTGGAAGATTCCCTCTCTACGTTGAGGGTTTCCCGACCTGGGATTATAATCCCACCTTTGCGTGCCGGTTCGGACGGTAGGCCTCGATCGCATTGAACTCAAAGCTCCTCGCCACGTACCAGCAGCCAATCTACCGACGCCGAGAGCAGCACCTCCGCCCATACCAAGCATCAGAGCACTCCACCCATGCTCTCTCCAGTTGACGGAAACATCGATAGCTGCGTCCATCCCAACGTTTGCCGCAAGGACTGCCCCGCCGGCCACGAGACAGGAGCCCGCAGAAACGAATACGCAAGCGCCAAATGCAGCCCAACCCGCGACTTGCGAAATGGTGCCCCAGTTGTCCATCGTCCATTCTGACGCGCTACCCCATGCATCAGATGCCCAGTTTCCTGCGCTCTCCCAGAAGGTGGGAGGGACGTGCTTTGGAGCAGATGCTTCTCTAAGGGCTTCGTCCTTTGACGAAACCACATAATTATTGAATCTCCTATAATTAGCGCCTGGCGAAGACACCGTGGCGCTGAACGCCCTCTGCACGCTCTGCGGAGGCGGTGCGTAACCGCGTGCCGGGTGCCAAGA
>NZ_LEKI01000323.1:0-1739 GCF_001029525.1 Nocardiopsis sp. RV163
GCCCCGCACCGACCCGACCCGCGCCCCGGCGCCGGGGGCACCCGGTGCGGGACGCTCCGGCGACGGCCATAACCTGGAGTGCATGAGCGTCACCAGCCTCGCCCCGGACATCGCCGCCCGACTCAAGCGCAACCCGGACGGCCTCGTCCCCGCCGTCGTGCAGCAGCACGACACCGGGGAGGTCCTCATGCTCGCCTGGATGGACGACGAGGCCCTGCACCGCACCCTCACCACCGGCTCCGCCACCTACTGGTCGCGCAGCCGAGGCGAGTACTGGGTCAAGGGCGCCACCTCCGGACACACCCAGCGTGTGGTGTCCGTCGCACTCGACTGTGACGGGGACACCGTCCTGGTCCGCGTCGACCAGGAGGGCGCCGCCTGCCACACCGGCGACCACACCTGCTTCGACGCCGGGAGACTGCTGTGAGTTCGGCCTCCCCGCCCCGCGCGCGCCGGGAGTACGGCCTGGCCGTGCTCGCCCTGGCCGCCGGGGCCGGACTCCTGCTCGCCGCCGCCGGACGCCAGTGGGCGACCGGCGAAATCACCGCGCCGGGGCCGGTCGCCCCCGTCTCCGTCCAACTCACCGGAACCGACCTCACCGGCGCACTGAGCGGCTTCGGCTGGGCCGGACTGGCCGGGATCGCGGGCCTGTACGCCACCCGGGGCTGGGGGCGCCGGGCGGTCGGCCTCCTTGTCGCACTGGGCGGAGCGGCCGCCCTCAACGCCGTCTGGGGCGCCACCCGGCCCGGTGCGCTCCTGGACGCGATGGCCGACAGCACCACCGAAACCGCCGGGGCCGCGCAGGTGGCCGCCGACCCCAGTCTGCTGGCACCGGGGCCCGCCATGGCCGTGGCCGGGGCGGTCCTCCTGGTCGCGGCGGGGCTGGTCGCGGTACTGCGAGCCCCTGCCTGGCCTGGTATGGGCACCCGGTACGATCGGGACGCCGCACCGCGCGCGACCCGGTCCGAGACGCCCTCCGACCTGTGGAGGTCGCTGGACGCCGGTGACGACCCCACACTCGACGCCGAGTCCCCGGGCACCACGCCCGCGGACTCCGACGGCGCCGAACACGCACCGCGGGCAGCACGCCCAGCCGAACCTAAGGAGAACACCTGATGGCCGACGAGCACCACGACGACCACGGCAACACCCTGTCCGCCTGGTTCCTCACCGTGTCCTGGATCGTGGCGTGGTCCGCGGCGGCCTTCGTCATCGTCTTCCTCGGCGGCGACCTGCTGCTGTGGACCGCCGTAGCCCTCGTCGCCAGCGTCGTGCTCGCCGCGATCGCCGGTGTCATGAAGAAGGCCGGCTACGGCCGCAAGGAGCCCCGTCCCGTTCCGCCCACGCGCGAGGAGTGGGAGGCCGGCCGAAAGTCCGCCGTCGCCGCCCAGCCCGAGCCCGCCGTCGCGCAGCCCGGTCCCGCCCTGGACCCCGACGCGACCAAGGCCTGACGGGCACGGAGCACCGGGGAAGCCGCAGCTCACAACGAGTGGGTAACGGAAATATGGACGAAGGTCCCACGGGGCGGGTAGATTCGGCCCGCCGGCCACGACTGCCGCGTCGGTTCGGTTCGGTGGGAGTCTCACCGGTCTGGCATCATTCCTTTCTGCCCGCGGCGTATGCGATCCGGTGACCCAACCCTGCCCCGTGTTGGGCCGGAGTGTTCCCGCACGCGCCGCGCAAACCCCTTGTCCTCTTCCGGAAAGTTGTACTGAGCATGAGTTACGGTCCCCCTCCCC
>NZ_LEKI01000324.1:0-1730 GCF_001029525.1 Nocardiopsis sp. RV163
CGCGCGGGACGTCCGGCCTTTTGAGCCTAAGCCCGACTATGGTAAAAAACCAAGCACACTTGAGAACAATTATTTACATAACCTCCCAGCCTTGCAGTCGTAACCTCATGGTTGAATGAGCTATGGCCAGAACCCCCGGACGCCTTTCCTCTGCTGCCACCAGCGGCCACATCCTGGAGCTGATCCGCTCCGGAACCGCGACCAGCCGCTCCGAGATCGGCCGGGTCACGGGCTTGTCCCGCCCCTCCGTCGCCTTGCGGGTCACCGAGCTGATCGGCGGCGGGCTCGTCACCGAGGGCTCGGGCGCGGTCTCCAGCGGCGGACGGCCGCCGACCCTGCTGGAGTTCAACGCCGCCAGCGGCCTCATCCTCACCAGCGCCCTGGGCATGGTCCGCAGCCAGGCCGCCGTGTGCGACCTCGACGGCGAGGTCCTCATGCGCACCCCGGGCTCGCCCGCCATGGAGCAGGGCCCCGACGCCACCCTCCCCTGGCTGCTGGACACCTGGTCCGAGCAGATCGCCTCGCTCGGCCGCGACCCGGGCGACGTGCGCGGCGTGGGCATCGGCCTGCCCGGGACCGTCGAGTTCCACGCGGGCCGCGCAGACGACCGCCCCTTCCTCGGCAAGTGGGCGGGCGTGGCGCTGGCCCCGCTGGTCGCCGAGCGCTTCCCGGTGCCGGTGATGGTGGACAACGACGTGAACGTGATGGCGCTCGGCGAGCACATCGCAGGTGGGCACGGGCACCCCGACGACATGGTGTTCGTGAAGGTCTCCACGGGGATCGGCGCGGGCCTGCTGTCCGGCGGGCGGCTGCTGCGCGGTTCGCTGGGCGCCGCCGGGGAGATCGGGCACATCCCGGTGCGCGGCGCGGGCGGGCTGCCGTGCCGGTGCGGCAACACCGACTGCCTGGAGGCGGTCGCGGGCGGGCGGCGGCTGCTGGAGAGCGCCGCCGAGCGGGGGTGCCAGGCGCGGACGCTCAAGGACCTGGTGGCGCTGGCCTCGGGGGGCGACCCGGTGGCCGTCACCCTGGTCCGGGAGGCAGGGCGCAGACTGGGCGAGGCCCTCGCGGGGGCGGTCAACCTGCTCAACCCCGAGGTGATCGTGCTGGGCGGCGACCTGGCCGAGGCCTACGACCACCTGGTGGCGGGCGTGCGCGAGGTGGTGTTCCAGCAGTGCACCGCCCTGGCCACCCGGCAGTTGCGCGTCGTGGCCAGTTCCCTGTGGGACGACGCGGGCGTGCGCGGCTGCGCGGCCATGGTGACCGAGGAGATCCTGTCTCCGGAGGCTGTGAACAAGCTCCTGGCGGGCTGAGCGCGCCGACCGCCCCGTTCCCCGTCCACGGGCCGCGGACGGGGAAGTTACCTCCGCGCCCGACCGGGCATCCCCGCACGGGAGGGATCGGCCCCCTCCGGCAGCCGCTGCGACCCGCGACCGAGCCGTGCCCCCGCGCTCACCCCGGTTGAACTGCGACGACACGCTCACCGGCGCGCACTCGCCCCGCACACGCACTTGACAACCGCCCTCGGTGTGACGAATAGTCACCGAGCATCACCCCGCCCCGCACACCTCCGTCACCCCCGTGGCCGCGCCCGTGCGGACCCCCGCCCGGAAAGGTCCCCGCCGTGTTCCCAGAGAACCCACTCGTACTGATCCTGTTGGGCGCCGGAATCAGCCTGGCCACCAGCGTCGTCGTCACCGCCGTCCAGGCCCGCCTGGTCAGGCGCGACTCCA
>NZ_LEKI01000325.1:0-1729 GCF_001029525.1 Nocardiopsis sp. RV163
GGCGAACCGCCCCCCCCCGCCCCCGCGCCCGCGGGACGCGGGGGCGGGGGAGGGCGGTTCGCCCCTGGCCATGGTCCGCTCAGTCACGGCCGTGCTCCTGGAGGACCCGCATGTAGAACTCGCGGCCCTCGTCGCCGCCGTCGCGGCGCCAGTCCGCGACGGCCCGGTCCAGGGAGCTGAGGTCCTCGCGACCCCGGATGATGTCGTTGACCCTGTCGGTCAGCGGGGTCTCGGCCCCGGAGAAGCGCTCGGGGCGCTGGATGCGGATGCCCGCGAACGGGTCGTCCTCGGTGAACTGGGCGGCGTGGTTGTACCAGTCGCACTTCCACGGCACGAAGTCCGGGTACTGGCTCTCGGTGATCGCCTGGGGGCGGCCGCTGATGAAGTAGTAGCCGTCGTTGACCTCGCCGTTGCCGGTGTCGGTGAGCTGCGGGGCGCCGTCGTCGTTGAGCTCGTGGTGCACGCCCGCCTCGCCGTAGCGGTAGTCCATGTACTCCCGCGTCCCGAACGGCGCGGCGCAGTAGTTGACGATGCCCAGGATCTCCTCGACCTGCTCCGGTTCCATGCCCTTGCGCACGAACACGGACTGGGCCGAGGGGTCGCTGTGGTGCATCACCGGGTCGGCGCCGCCGTTGCCGAAGACCGGCATCAGGTCCAGGCGGAAGTCGGGGTCGTCGCCGAGCATCTGCATGTAGGCCTCGTGCCAGGCGCCGATGCCGTCCTGGTTGAAGAGGATCTGCCCGGAGTTGAGGAGCTCCTTGGAGTTGTCCCCCTGGGCGACGATGTCGGGGTGGACGAGCCCCGCGTCGAACAGTCTGCGCATGTACTCGACGCTGGCCCTCCACTCCTCGGTCTCGAACATGTGGGTGAGCTCGCCGCCCGAGTAGCGCCACTGCTTGGGCGCGCCGAAGACCTGGCGCATGCTGAGGTTGAAGTCGCCGAAGGCCCAGCGGTTGTTGTCCGGGTCGTTGACCTCCTCGCCGATCGCGAACAGGTCGTCGGGGCTGGTCGGGGCCTCCAGGCCGTACTCCTCCAGGAGGTCGCGCCGGTACAGGACCCAGTTGCCGAAGGGCTCGGCGGGCCAGGGCACCCCGTGCAGCCGCTGGTTGAAGACGTTCCAGCGCCAGGCGTCGCTGTCCAGGTTGGCCAGCAGGGGGTAGGCCCGCGCCGCTTCGCCGGCCAGGTGCGGCGTCAGGTCCTCGAAGAGCTCGCCGACGGCCCGGTTGAACTGGGGGATCAGGTTGACGACCCAGTCGGGGATCATCGTGATGTCGGCGACGTCGCGTCCGGCGATCACCGCGTTCATCTTGTCGATGACCGAGTTGCCGTCCTGGAAGTTGAACTCCACCGTGGCGCCCAGGCGCCCGTTGACGTACTCGAAGAAGGAGTTGTCGCCCAGGCCGGGCGGGATCGGCCCCCACAGCGGGGTCATCGCGGTGTACCGCCCGCCCCTGCCGGGGGCCTCGGGCACGGCTTGGACGAACTCAGTCGGGTAGGCGGTGAACCCGTCCGGCGCGCCGTGCTGTCCCGGTATGTCTGGGGTGACCCCCTGGAACGGGATGTGCGTGGGGATCAGGTCGTCCAGCGAGCTGGCGGAGGAGGCGGACCCTCCGCCGCTGGACGACTCCGAGCCGCAGCCGGTGAGCGTTCCGGCGGTGAGCGCCGCGGCGGTGGAGGCGCCCGCCAGGCCGAGGAAGCGGCGTCGGCTGGGGGGCGGGCGCAGGGGGGT
>NZ_LEKI01000326.1:0-1686 GCF_001029525.1 Nocardiopsis sp. RV163
CCCCGCCGGTCCAGCCCCCGTGTCCGATCGGCCGGACGCGCCGCACGCCCCGTCCCCGGGGCGGTCCCGGGCGGCGTTAGACTCGGCTGGCCCCTCCCCCGGCGGCCCTCCCGACGCCCCTGAGACGGACAGCGACCCCCGTGCACCACCACACCACCCCCGAAGAGGACCGCGCCGGTCTCGCCGAGCCCCGCCTGGTCCTGACCCGCTCCGGTTTCGGCGCGGCCGAGCCCCTGTTCAGCGCCGACCTGCGGGCGAGCTCCGACCTCGCCCAGGCACGGGAGGCGGTCGCCGCGCACGCCTCGCGGCTGTGGACGGAGGCCGCCCGCGACGGCGCCGACGACCGCCCCCTGTACTGGGCGCGGCTGGCGCTCTCGGCCCGGCTGCGCTCCTGGCGGCCGGGCTTCGCCTTGTCCGACGCAGAGCGCGCCGATCTGCTGCACCTGCTGGAGAGGGGTTCGCGCGGCATCGCCGACCTCGACTTCCCGCCGGGCGACCGGTGGGTGCGGGTGGTCGTGACGAGTTTCGACCCCTTCCGCCTGGACGAGGACCCGACGTGCTCCAACCCCTCCGGCGCGGCGGCGCTGGACCTGAACGGGTGGGCCTTCCCCGTGGGCGGGCGCACGGCCGTGGTGCGCACCGCGGTGTTCCCGGTGCGCTGGGCGGACTTCGACGCCGGGCTGGTGGAGGAGGCGCTGGCCGATCAGCACCGGCGGGCGGACGCGGTGGTCACCCTCAGCCGCGGGCGTGCGGGACGCTTCGACCTGGAGGTGTGGAACGGCGTCTGGCGCGGCGGGGGCGAGGACAACCTGCGGGTGTCGCGCACCGGCCGGGCGCCGGTGCCCGGCCCCGGCGTCCCGCAGTGGACGCTCTCCTCGCTGCCCCACGAGCGGATCCTGGCGGCGGTGCGGGAGGACCCCTACCCGGTGGTGGTCAACACCGAGGTGGCCGAGGCAGCGCCGGACGGGCGCGGGGTGGTGGTGCGCCCGGACGGCCCCACGGAGGGATCGGAGGCCCGCCGCGGGGGCGGTGGGGACTACCTGTCCAACGAGATCGCCTACCGCAACACGCTGCTGCGGGACCGGGCGGGGCGGCGGATCGCTGCCGGGCACGTGCACCTGCCCAAGGTGGCCTCCCCGCGGGAGAACGCCGCGGTCCTGGCGCAGGTACGGCGGATCGTGGCGGCCGTGGCCGCCGACGCGGCCGAGCCCAGACAGGAGGCGGAGGAGGACTGACCCCTCCCCCGCCCCGCCGGGTCGCCCGCCGCCGCGCGCAGCCGCGGCGGCGGGCGCTACCGTCCGGCTCAGTAGGACGGGCCGGTCGTGAAGAGGCCCATGAGCCCCGCGGCCCCGTAGACGAAGAACAGGACGGCGTACAGCGCGGTCCCGGCTCCGAAGAGCACCCAGGAGATGATGGTGCATGTCCTGGCCGACTGGGGGTTGGTGGCTGTCATGGTCAGCGCGACGACGGCCAGGACGAGGCCGACGATCGACAGCGTCCAGCACAGGCACAGGCCGAAGACGTTGGCGATGAGCGCGCCGATGGCCGAGCCCTGGCTCGCGGCCGAGGGCGGCCGGGTGCTGGTCGGCGGAGGCCGCGTCCTGGAGGAGGAGGCCGCCGACGCCTACTACGTCGAGCCCGCGGTGGTGCGCATGCCCGGCCAGACCGCCGTCGTGCGCGAGGAGA
>NZ_LEKI01000327.1:0-1669 GCF_001029525.1 Nocardiopsis sp. RV163
GGCACGCCCGCACCGGGGCGCGGGTGGTGGTTCTTGCCGTCAGAAGACGCAGGGCACAGCCCCCGGCGTTGGGGCCCGGGGCGCGTGCGGTGCTGTTTGACCTCTCTCCCATCCGAAGCGGGGGGATTCTTCCCTCGCGGGTCGAGCTTTCTGCTTCGTCGCTGGTCGCCGAACCGAACTGTTCGGAGGGCGGAGCACCGCCCGTCGGTCTTACATCAGCTCCACAGACATCACGTCCCGCCAGCCCGGCGGTAGGTCGGTGCGGACTTGGTCCTCTTCCGAATCGACGCCCACCAAGCTAGCACTGACTCAGGCAGCTCCGAAACCGCAGGGCGGGGCGGTCAGTACCGGGCGGGCCAGGGTCGGGCGCCCTCGGTCAGGCGGGTGAAGGAGGAGAGCAGGCGCAGTTCGTCGATGCTGCGCGGAGCGGTGGTGAGCAGGTCGGGTGAGAAGACCACCGCCGCGACCAGTTGGGCGCGCGACAGGGCCACGTTGAGCCGGTTGCGGTCCAGGACGAAGGCGGTGCCGCGGCTGGCCTCGGCGGCGTTGGAGGTGGTCATCGAGCAGATGACCGCGGTGGCCTCCTGCCCCTGGAACTTGTCGACGGTGCCCACGCGCACACCCTCCAGGGCGGGATGGGTGCGGGCGGCCTGGGCCAGGGCGCGGCGCAGGGCGCGCACCTGGAGGTTGTAGGGGGCCACCACGAGGATGTCGTGGCCGGTCAGAGGGCGCGGGTGCGCCTCGGCGGCGCCGGTGACCTTGTCGGTGACCAGGTGGGTGGCCACCTCCACCACCGCCTGGACCTCCTCGGGGCTGTGGGTGGTGCGGCCCTGGTGGGGGGCGGGCAGGGTGTACACGCCCGGCGCCAGGGTGGCCAGGGCGCGGTCGGCGGTGCTGGGGTGGGCGTGCAGGCGGCCCTGGTAGGACAGGGCGGAGACGGTGGCGCACACGTCCGGGTGCATGCGGCGGGTCTGGTCGAGGAAGTAGCCGCGTGAGGGGTCGATGATCTGGCGTCCGGCCATGAGGTGTTGCAGGGCGGAGGCGTCGGCGCCTTCGCCGTGGGTGCCCTGGACGACCTGGGGCAGCTGTTGGGGGTCGCCCAGCAGGACGAGGTTGCGGGCGGCGGCGGAGACGGCGAGGGTGTCGGCCAGGGCGAACTGTCCGGCCTCGTCGATGATGAGCACGTCCAGGGGGTCGGCGAGCATGGCGGCGTTGGACATGGCCCAGGCGGTGCCGCCGATGAGGACCGGGTGGCCCTGGGCGGTGTGCTTGTCGCGCCAACTGGCGAGGGCCTGGGGGCTGGAGGGCTGTTCCCAGGGCGGGTCCTGGTCGGTGTCCTTGCCGCGTCCCTTGGCGCGTTTGGCGGCGGCCACCTCCACCCCGGCGGCCTCGGTCGCGCGCAGGGCGGCGGTCATGACGTTCTCCACGGCCTTGTGGCCGGTGGAGCACACGCCCACGCTCTTGCCCTGGCGGGCCAGATGGGTGATGAGCTGGGCGGCCAGGTAGGTCTTGCCCGCGCCGGGCGGGCCCTGCACGGCGAGGTAGGAGCCCTCCAGCAGGTCCACGGCGGCGATGGTGGCGTTTATGAGGTCGCCGCCGTGGTCGGCGGGGTCGGGCAGCGGGCCGGGGGTGCTCAGGCGCGGCGGGACGCGGCGCAGCACGTCTCTGA
>NZ_LEKI01000328.1:0-1664 GCF_001029525.1 Nocardiopsis sp. RV163
GATGCCGTAATAATGCTGGCGTGGCGACAGCAACCGCGAACCCAAAATCAGCACCGACACCAGCACATGGTGCGGCAAAGCGTCCTGACCTGGTGAGCGTTGGCACCATCGTTTGGTTGGCCAACGAGCTCATGTTCTTCGCTGCGCTGTTCGCGATGTACTTCACGATCCGATCGGTGACCAACGGAAACCCCGACCTGGGGCAGTGGCCCGACACCCACCTGAACGTGCCGTGGGCGTCGGCGATCACCGTGGTCCTGGTGGCTTCGAGCTTCACCGCGCAGGCCGGCGTCTGGGCCGCTGAGCGCGGTGACGTCAAGAAGCTGCGTATGTGGTTCTTCATCACGTTCTTCATGGGCCTGTTCTTCGTCCTTGGGCAGGCCTACGAGTACTACGAGCTCATCTTCCACGGGGGCCTGACTCTTCAGTCGAGCGCTTACGGGTCGATGTTCTACCTGACCACGGGCTTCCACGGACTCCACGTCATCGGTGGGCTGATCGCGTTCCTCATCATGTTGGGACGTACGTACGCCGCGAAGCGCTTCACCCACCAGCAGGCGACCAGCGCGATCGTCGTGTCCTACTACTGGCACTTCGTCGATGTGGTCTGGATCGCTTTGTTCTTCACCATCTACTTCATCCAGTAACCCGAAACGGGGAAACCGTGAAATGGATTACCGCGCGGCGGCGGCATCCCCTGGCGGGGTATGTCGTCGTCATCCTCGCGCTAGCCCTGTTCGGGGTGGGGTACGCCGCTCTGGCGCCCACCGCGGACCAGGCCCAGGCGCAGACTCTGGCCGCTGACGCTCCTCCCTCGGCCGATGAGGTCGATGTGGCCAACGGCGAGGACATCTTCAACCAGACGTGCGCGACCTGTCACAACTACGACGGCAGTGGCACCTACGGTGAGGACGGGGAGTACACCCGGGGTCCGGACATCCGTGATTCGGGTGCGGCGGCCGTTGACTTCCAGGTCAGCACGGGGCGTATGCCGTCGATGAACCCCGACGCGCAGATGCCGCGCAAGCCGATGGCGATGTCGGAGGAGGATCTGCAGGACCTGATCGCGTACTACGACGCGCAGATCAGGACCGGTGGTCCCGATGTTCCCTATGGCGTTCCGGGTGAGGCGCCCGAGCGTGGGGAGTTCGAGGACGAGGCTTCCTATGAGGCGGCGCTCGAGGAGTTCGAGGCCGAGTACGAGTCGTATGTTCAGGGCGCCGATGACACCGACATGGGTATGCGTCTGTATCTGACCAACTGTGCGCACTGCCATGGTTGGTCCGGTGGTGGCGGTGCGCTCACGGATGGTCGTTGGGCTCCGGAGATTCATGACGCGTCCGCGCGTCAGATCTATGAGGCGATGGTCAGTGGTCCGGGTGCGATGCCGATGTTCAGTGACACGGTGGTCGAGCCGGAGGAGAAGCAGGAGTTGATCTCCTATATCAAGACTCTCCAGGCCGAACCCAACGCCGGAGGCATTTTCGATCTGGACCGTGTCGGCCAGGTCGCCGAGGGTTTGATCAGCTGGGTCGTCGGCCTTGCTCTGATCATTGCCTGCGCGATCTGGATCACCGCGAAGCAGCGAGCTCATGACTGAGAACAACAGCAACGACAGCAGCGGGGCAGAGGCCACGCCCGAACGCGTGGTCGGCACCCCCAAG
>NZ_LEKI01000032.1:0-43456 GCF_001029525.1 Nocardiopsis sp. RV163
CCCCCATCCCCTTCCCTCCCCGCTGGAGCAGACCGAAGATGCCGCAGCAGTCCGCGTCCCGTGCCACCGACCTGGTGGTCTTCGGGGGTACCGGCGACCTGTCCATGCGCAAACTCCTCCCCTCCCTGTACCTGCTGGACCGCGACGGCCACCTGGACGGGGGGACCCGCGTCGTCGCCGTCTCACGCGACGGCCTCACCGACGCCGACCTCAGGGACAAGGCCGCCTCCGCGGTCCGCGGCCACCACGCCGTCCAGGTCGCCGAGCCCGACGTGCTCCACCGGTTCCTGGAGCGCCTCTCCCACGTCACCGTGGACGTCGGCGGCGACCCCTCGGGCTGGGACGCCCTCACCGCCGCCCTCGGCCCCGGCCGCGACCGCGTCTTCTACCTCGCCGTCCCGCCGATGATCTCCGGCGCGATCTGCCGCGGCCTGAGCGGCGCCGGACTCGTCACCCCCGACTCCCGCGTGGTCATGGAGAAGCCCCTGGGCCGCGACCTGGCCTCCTCCCGCGCCGTCAACGACGCGGTGGGGGCGGTCTTCGACGAGTCGCGCATCTACCGCATCGACCACTACCTGGGCAAGGAGACGGTGCAGAACCTGCTGGTGCTGCGGTTCGCCAACGTCTTCCTCGAACCCCTGTGGAACTCCCGCTGGATCGACCACGTCCAGATCACCGCCGCCGAGACCGTCGGCGTCGGCGGGCGCCGGGGCTACTACGACACCTCCGGCGCCATGCGCGACATGGTCCAGAACCACCTGCTCCAACTGCTGTGCCTGACCGCCATGGAGCCCCCGGCCAGCTACGACCGCGACTCCGTCCGCGACGAGAAGCTCAAGGTCCTCCAGTCGCTGCGCCCCCTCACGGGGGACCGCGTCGCCGAGGACACCGTCCGGGGCCAGTACGGGCGCGGCTCCGTCCAGGGGTCGGAGGTGCTCGGCTACCTCGACGAGTCCGGCGGTCCCGCACTCAGCGACACCGAGACCTTCGTGGCACTGCGCGCCGAGGTGGCGAACTGGCGCTGGGCGGGGGTGCCCTTCTACCTGCGCACCGGCAAGCGCATGTCGCACTCCCGCTCGGAGATCGTCATCCGCTTCCGCGAGGTGCCGCACACGATCTTCCCCGGCACCAACCTGCCCGGCGCGGGCAGCCTCGTCATCCGGCTCCAGCCGGACGAGGGCATACACCTGACCATGCTGGCCAAGACGCCCGGCGCCGGAGCGCTGCGGCTGCGGCCCGCCCCGCTGGAGCTCAGCTTCGCCGACACGTTCGCCACACGCTCGCCCGAGGCCTACGAGCGGCTGCTGACGGACGTCCTGGCCGGTGACCCCACCCTCTTCATGCGCCGCGACGAGGTCGAGGCCGCCTGGCGCTGGGTGGATCCCGTCATCGAGGCGTGGAACGGCCTGAGCACCACCCCCGAGACCTATCCAGCCGGAAGCGCCGGCCCCGCGGGCGCGCACCGGCTCATCGGCCGAACAGGCCGTACGTGGTACGAAGAGGAGCGACCCCGATGACCGCGCACATCCCCGGCGACGCCGACACCGCAGGGTACGGACCCGCCGTCCACCCCGTCGTCGCAGACGTCACCCGGCGCCTCGCCGAACGCAGCGCCGACACCCGGTCCGCCTACCTGGCGCGGATCGACGCGGCTGCGGCCGAGGGCCCCGCCCGCTCCGCCCTGGGCTGCGCCAACCTCGCCCACGGGTTCGCGGCCTGCGGCGTCTCGGACAAGCTCAAGCTGTCCGGCGACGTCACGCCCAACCTGGCGATCGTCTCGGCCTACAACGACATGCTCTCCGCGCACCAGCCGCTGGAGTCCTACCCGGCCGTGATCAAGGCCGCCGTGGCCGAGGCGGGCGGCGTCGCCCAGTTCGCCGGGGGCGTGCCCGCCATGTGCGACGGCATCACGCAGGGCCGCGCGGGCATGGAGCTGTCCCTGTTCAGCCGGGACGTCATCGCGATGGCCACCGCCGTGGCCCTCTCCCACGACATGTTCGACGGCGCGCTGATGCTCGGCGTGTGCGACAAGATCGTGCCGGGCCTGCTGATCGGCGCCCTGTCCTTCGGCCACCTGCCGGTGGCCTTCGTGCCCGCCGGACCCATGCCCTCGGGCCTGCCGAACAAGGACAAGGCCCGCGTGCGCCAGCGCTTCGCCGAAGGCCAGGTGGGCCGCCGCGAGCTGCTCCAGGCCGAGTCCGCCGCCTACCACTCGCCCGGCACCTGCACCTTCTACGGCACCGCCAACTCCAACCAGATGCTCATGGAGGTCATGGGCCTGCACCTGGCCGGGGCCAGCTTCGAGCAGCCGGGCACCCCGCTGCGCGAGGCCCTGACCGCCGAGGCCGGGCGCAGCGTGCTCGCCCGCACCGCCCTGGGCGACTCCTACAACCCGGTCGGCCGCCAGGTCGACGAGCGGGCCGTCGTCAACGCCGTGGTCGCCCTGCTGGCCACCGGCGGCTCCAGCAACCACACCCTGCACCTGGTCGCCATCGCCCGCGCCGCCGGTATCGAGCTGACCTGGGACGACTTCGCGGACCTGTCCGAGGTGGTGCCGCTGCTCACCCGCATGTACCCCAACGGCGCCGCCGACGTGAACCAGTTCCACGAGGCGGGCGGCATGGCCCACCTGATCGGCTCCCTGCTGGACGCCGGACTGCTCCACGAGGACGTGCGCACCCTGATGGGCGAGGGCCTGGGCCGCTACCGCAAGGTCCCGAACCTGGATGGGGGCGAGCTGACCTGGATCGACGGCCCCGAGGAGAGCGGTGACACCTCCGTCCTGCGCGGTACGGACGACCCCTTCGCCCCCGACGGCGGCCTGCGCATGCTGTCGGGCAACCTGGGCCGCGCCGTCATCAAGGTGTCCGCGGTCGCGCCGGAGCGGCACGTGGTGGAGGCGCCCGCCCGCGTCTTCGGGGACCAGGCCGAACTCCAGGACGCGTTCACCGCCGGGGAGCTGACCGGCGACTTCGTCGCGGTGGTCCGCTTCCAGGGGCCGCGCGCCAACGGCATGCCCGAGCTGCACAAGCTCACGCCGCCGCTGGCCGTGCTCCAGGACCGGGGCCAGAAGGTGGCGCTGGTGACCGACGGCCGCATGTCGGGCGCCTCGGGCAAGGTGCCCGCCGCCATCCACGTCTCCCCCGAGGCCGAGGCGGGCGGCGCGCTGGCCTACGTCCGCGACGGCGACCCCATCCGCCTGGACGCCACCAAGGGCACACTGGAGGTGCTGGCCGACCTGACCGGCCGCGAACCCGCCCGTCCCAGCGCGGACTCCGCCACCGGCACCGGCCGGGAGCTCTTCGCGGCCCTGCGCGGCGCGGTCGGCCCCGCCGAGAGGGGCGCCGGGGTCTTCGGACCCTGACCCGCCGACCCGGGCGCGCCGGGGGACCGGCCCGGGTGCGCGCGGCGGACACCCGCCGCGCACGCCCCCGCCGCCGCGGTGCGCCCACCCCAGACCTTCGACCGACCCTGGAGAGACACGACATGACGACGAACCCCCGTTCGGGCGCCGACATCCTCGACCTGGCCCCGGTGATGCCGGTGGTGGTCGTCTCGGACGCCGACTCCGCGGTGCCGCTGGCCCGCGCGCTGGTGGCGGGCGGCCTGCCGGGCATCGAGGTGACCCTGCGGACCCCGGCCGCCCTGGAGGCCATCGCGCGGATCGCCGCCGAGGTGCCCGAGGCCGTGGTCGGCGCGGGCACCGTGGCTACCCCCGACCAGGCGGCCGCGGCCGCCGGAGCGGGAGCGCGCTTCCTGGTCAGCCCGGGGTGCACCGACCGGCTGGCGTCGGCCATGTCCGACACGGGCCTGCCCTTCCTGCCCGGCGTGGGCACCGTCTCCGAGGCCCTGGCGCTCCTGGAGCGCGGGGTGACGGAGATGAAGTTCTTCCCGGCCGAGGCCTCGGGCGGCGCGGCGTTCCTGAAGTCGCTGGCGGGCCCCCTGCCCCAGGTGCGGTTCTGCCCGACCGGCGGCATCACCGTCGCTTCGGCCCCCACCTACCTCGCGCTGCCCAACGTGGGCTGCGTGGGCGGTAGCTGGCTGACCCCGGCCGACCTGGTGGCGGCGGGGGAGTGGGAGCGGATCACCGGACTGGCCGCGGAGGCCGCCGCCCTGTAGCGCCGCCCACGCCCCGGTCCCGCCGATACCGGGGCGCCCGCTACTCGGAGTCGCCGAACCTGACCACCGTCAGCCAGACCAGCAGGACGCCCACGCCCGCCACGAGGGCGACCTCGGCCGCCCAGGGGATCTGCCAGCCGAACCAGGTGATGCCGGGGTTGAACAGCGCCTCGGTCTCCGGTGAGGTGTCCAGGTGGGCGAAGACCGCCTGGCGCATGGGGTCGAAGACGTAGGTGACGGGGTTGACCAGTGTGATCGCGGTCAGCCAGGAGGGGAGGTTTCCGATGGGGAACATGGCGCCCGACAGCAGGACCAGGGGCGAGATGACCAGTTGGGCCATCCCCATGAACGCCTCGCTGCCCCGGACCGAGATCGCGATCAGGACGCCCACAGCCGAAGCCGTCAGCGCCACGAGGAAGGTGAGCCCGAACAGGGTCAGCATCAGCCCCGGCGCGTAGGGCACCCCCGCCAGGCCGGCCACCGCCAGGATGATGCTGGCCTGGATGGTGGCCAGGACCGCGCCCGAGAGGATCTTGCCCAGGATCAGCGCGGAGCGCTTGGCCGGGGCGACGAGCATTCCGCGCAGGAAGCCGACCTCGCGGTCGGTGACGATGGTCGCCGCGGCCGACACCGCCGTCCCCATGACGGTCATGACGACCACGCCCGGGAACATCACGGCGGTCAGCGGGAGGTCGTCCTCGCCCCTCGGGATGAGGGAGCCGAAGCCCACCCCGATGACGAACAGCCACATCACCGACTGGAGCAGCATCGCCACGCCCCGGCTGACGTCGTGGACGAAGCGGAAGAGGTCGCGCTTGAGCACGACCCGGACCGTGCGCAGGTCGTGGCCCAACCCGAAGGGCGAGGTGGGGAGCGGGCGCCGTCGCGTGGCCGTCATCTGGTCCTTGTCCTTGCTCGTGGTGGTGGGGTGCCTGTCCGGGCGCCCGTCACTCGGTCCAGACCGGCGCGGAGCCGATCCCCACCGGGCCGCCCTCCCGCCGAGTCCGGCCCCCGGTGATGCGCGCGAGGAGCCGGGCCCCCGTCTGGAGCCAGTGGTCCCGGGAGACCGAGTAGTAGTGCAGGTCCCACAGCCGTCCCCGGAAGTAGACGTGGCCGGGGAGCGTCGCCTCCCTGGGCGTGGCGAACAGCGCCGAACCGAAGTGCATGAGGCTCGCGTCCGTGGTCAGCGCGTACACCTTCCTGATGTCGTCCCAGCGCGCGAACGCGTAGTTGACGAGGAGCATCATGGATTCGGCGCCGACCCCGGCGGCGAGTCCGTCCGGGTCCATGAAGATGCCGATCTTCACGTGTCCGGCCGGGCTGCGCTCGCGGACCGAGGCGAACCCCAGCACCTCGCCGCTTCCGGTGGCCTCGATCTGGAGCACGGTGACGTCGGAACCGTCCAGCGCCCTGAAGGACGACGCGAAGCTGTCCCGTGCCGGGAGCGTCTCGATCCCGAGCCTCAGCAGCAGTCGGTACAGCCCGAGGACGTTGTCCTCCCCGATGGGGCTGAACCGGACACGGGGGGTCTGGAGGTGGAGGGAGATCATCGCCGACTGCCCTGCCCTTTCCGTGGGACCGTCGGGCGTAGCAGCCCGGGGGAGGCCATCCTTGCACGCGCCCCCGGTTATGGGAGCGCTCCCATAGCGTGATCGGCGCGGGAGGGCGGAGAAAGCGCCCCGAACGTCCTCGCGTGAAAGCCCGCGAAAGGGCGCCGCGCGTCCGAGGGGGCCCACGGGCCCCGCGCGCGTAAACGTCCCGCCGGCGGGACGTGCGGTTCCACGCCTTTCCCTTGCGCCCCTGGAAACCCTTGTCTAGGTTCTGGCGCGTCCTGCCGGAAAAACATCCGAGAAAGGCGGAACCATGATCATTTCCGATGTCCTCTCCCTCCAGGCCCTGGGCGTGAGGTTGGAGGCGGAGGCCCTCCTCAACAGCGGTCTGAGCTATGTCGGCTGCAGCGGCGACGTCATCGTCAGGCCCGCCTGAGGCCGGGTGCGCCACGCGGAAGGGGTTCTGCGGATGATCCCACCAAAGGAGGAAGGGGGCTGTCCGGGCGGATGCGGGAACCTCTCTTTTGGGCGGTCCCGAGTTCTTCTATGTTCCTTTCGTGCCGGCACCCCCGTCCATTCTCTTCCGAGGAGGGAACATGACCCTTTCCGACGTTCTCGATCTGCAGCGTTTCGAGATCGCTGTCGACGAGAGCACCATGCTGAACAGCGGCCTCAGCCTCGTCGGATGCAGCGGTGACGTGATCGTCCGCCCCGCCTAGGCAGTGTTCTCCTGGACCTTCGCTCCGCTTCGGTCCGCGTTCGGGCGCCCGTATCCGGCGCATCCAGAATCCGGTGGGCGCCCGAACCGACCCCCACGAGCTGAGACCGGTTCGAGGAACGGAGCCCAGGCCCCCGACGGGAGCGCCGCGGAGGCGTCCTCCTCGGCGGCGCTCCCCCCGACGTCCGGCCGGGCGCGACGGCCCGGCCCGCGAGAGGTCGTGTCCGATGATCTTCCCCCACACCGGCTCCGCCGACGCCGTGCTCGACCCCACCGACACCAGGAGGGGCGGCGGGGTCTACGACGAACTCGCCGGGCACGGCGTGGCCGGAGTGCCCGGACGCGAGGTGTTCGAGGCCCTGTGGCCGGGCGCGTACGACCAGGTCGGCGCGCAGTTCCTCGTGCGCGTCCCGGGATCCGGGCGCGTCGCGGGCTACGCCTCCCTGCACGGGTTCAACTTCCAGGCGCGCCACGGCTGCTGCTCCCTGGCGGCGGACGAGGCGGTCCTGGGGCCGCGGGGCGCCACCGACGCCCACGCGCTCACCGTCAACTACGCGTTCTCCATGTGGAACCTCAGGAAGCTCTACCTGTGGACCCTGGAGGAGGACCCCTCCGCGTTGCGCCGCACCGGGGCCGAGGTCCGGCTGGAGGGCTCCCTGCCCGAGTACGTGCTCGTCGGGGGCGCACTGCGCACGGCCCGCGTCTTCGCGGTCTACCGGGACGCGTGGGAGCGGACCGGGACCGGCTTCGTCGACGGGCGCGTCGGCGGGGCGGACCCCGCGTGAGGGTCCCCGCCCGCTGGACCGGTGCGCCCGCGTCCGCGCGCCCGACACGGGGCGCCCTACGTACGGAGGACTGTTGGAGAACACGCCGGTGAACGGCTCCGGCCCGCGGGCCATGGTCCGCGCGCGCGGACTGACCAAGCGCTTCGGCGAGGTCGAGGCCGTCAGGGGGGTGGACCTGGACGTGGCCCCCGGGGAGCTGTTCGGTCTCCTCGGGCCCAACGGAGCGGGCAAGTCCACGCTGATCGGCATGCTCTCGACCCTGGTCACACCGACCTCCGGAACGGGCTCGATCGCGGGTTTCGACATCGTCCGGGAGCGGCCCGACGTGCGCCGCAGCATCGGCCTGGTGTTCCAGGAACAGACCCTCGACCGCTACCTGACGGGTTGGTACAACCTCAGGTTCCACGCGGAGATCTACGGAGTGCCCCCGGGGAGGTCGACGAGAGGGTCTCCCGGGCACTGCGGGACGTGGGCCTGTGGGAGGAGCGGGAGAGGCTGGCGGGCACCTACTCCGGCGGTATGCGGCGGCGGCTGGAGATCGCCAGGGGGCTGCTGCACGGCCCGCGCCTGCTGTTCCTGGACGAGCCGACCGCCGGGCTCGACCCCCGCTCCAGGGAGGCCATCTGGGACCGGGTCAGGGAGCTCGACGAGCGCGAGGGCGTCACCGTGCTCATGACCACGCACTACCTGGAGGAGGCGGAGAACTGCGGCCGCATCGCCATCATCGACGGCGGTGGGATCGTCACGGTCGGCAGCCCCGCCGAACTCAAGGCGGGGATCGGGCGGGACCGCGTGGAGATCGTCGCGCGCGACCCCGGGGCGCTCTGCGAGCGGCTCCGGTCGATCCTGGACACGGCCCCGGTGGTCGAGGGCGACACCGTCTGGTTCACGGTGGCCGACGGGCGCCGGTTCGTCCCCCGCCTGTTCGCCGAGACGGACACCGAGATCACGTCGGTTCAGGTCAGGTCGCCCTCGTTGGACGACGTCTTCCTCGCCCACACCGGCCGGGGCATCAACACCCCCGCGGAGGAACGCGGCGAGGGGGCCGAACCCTCCGTCGAAGGGGCCGGGCGGTGACCTCTCCCCTACGATGACGGCATGGCTGAGGTAAGCGCGCGCGACGGCTCGTGGTCCTTCGACGGCGCGGCCGTGTGGATCACACCGGGCCGCAGGTCCCACCGACTGCGCCGTGCCCGGCAACGCCCGCCTGGTCGAGTACGTGCCCCTGCACGCCCTGGCCCCCACCTGCGCCGCCATGGTCGACCACGGGGGGTGGGGGACCGTGCTCACGGGACTGGACGCGGGCGTGCCGCAGGTCATCGTCCCCAGTTGGTTCGACGCCCCGATGCTCGCCGACATGCTCGCCGCGCGGGACGCGGCTGTCGCCGTCCCCCACCGGACCATGACCGCCGGGGACGTCAGCACGGCGGTCTCCCGGCTGCTGGAGGACCCTGTCCTGGCCCGGGGCGCCGCGCGCGTGCGCGACGAGATGCGCGCGATGCCCTCGCCGTCCGACCTCGCCGACGCGCTCGTCCGCCGGGTGAGGGGCTGACGCCCGGCGCGCACGCGCTCAGACCGGGGAGCGGGCGGCGGCCCCGCGGACGCGTTCGACCAGGCCGGCGAGGGCCAGGACCGGCGCCGTGTCCACGGCCGCCCGCCCCCGCACGCCGTCCGCGAACGCCGCCAACAGGTTGCGGAACTGGTGGTCGGCCTCCAGGGACAGGTCCTCGGCCCCCTCGTCCGTGCGCAGCTCCAGGGCGGGACGCAGCGTCTCGGGCGGTGTGAAGGCCCGGTCCAGCCGCAGGCTCCCCTTCTCCCCCCAGACGGTGTAGGTGTTGCGGTAGTGCATCCCGAAGCCGAACCCGAGCTGCACCGACACCCCGCCCGGACCCGAGAGCAGCACCGAACCCCGCGCGTCCACCCCCGTGTCCGGATCGTGGTCCAGGAAGCCGCCGCGTACGCGCAGGCCGTCGCCCAACAGGAACTGCGCCAGGCCCAGCGGGTACACGCCCACGTCGAGCAGCGCGCCGCCGCCCAGCGCCGGGTCGTGCCTTATGTCCCCCGGCGCGCGCGCCGGCACGCCGAACTCGCACATCAGCGCGCGTGCGCGCCCCACCGCGCCGCCTTCCAGCAGCCGCCTCAGCTCGTGGTGCTGGGAGTGGTGCCGGAACGCGAAGTTCTCCATGACGGTCAGGCCGCGCCGACCGGCCTCGGTGACCAGCTCGGCCGAGGTCCGCTCGCCGACGGTCAGGGGCTTCTCGGACAGGACGTGGAGCCCGGCCTCCAGTGCCCGGCCCACCCATTCGTGCCGCAGCCCCACCGGGAGCGGCATGTACACGGCGTCCAGGTCCGGGCGCGCGAGCAGGTCGGCGTAGCCGGTGACGGCCTCGCAGCCGAAGCGCTCGGCGAACCCGCGCGCCTTGGCGGGGTCGCGGCTGGCCACGGCGACGAGCTCCACCGAGGGCGTCACCGCCACGGCGGGCAGGACGCGCCTCCAGGCGATGTCGGCGCAGCCGATCAGCCCGAGCCGTACCGGCGCTCCCGTACCCCCGAGCGTCGAGGACACACGACCTCCCTCGTGTCGACCGCTGCCGAGGCACCGGTGGCGGCGGCAGCCTGCCACGGACTCGGCGCGGCCATACTGCCAGAGCCGCGGCGGGCGGGGGCGCCGCCGCCCGCGCAGGAGCGGCAGCGGGTCCGCTCCCCCCTCCTGAAGGGGGTGGTGCCGTGCGGCGCTTCCCCTATTCTTTCGGCGCTGTACCCGGGCCCGGAGGCCGGGAGGGTCCGGTGTCCGCGGAAGCGGTCGGAGGGGTCCGCTCCCGTCCGGACCGCGAGCCCAGGAGGGAGGTACCACGCATGGCGACGAGTGACGAGGCGGCGGCTGTTCTCGATGCGGTCCGCGACCACCACCGGTCCACCCGCACCCAACGCGAGTTCGTTCCGGGTGTGACGGAGATCTGGCCCTCCGGGGCGGTCCTGGACGAGGAGGACAGGGTGGCCCTGGTCGCGGCCGCCCTCGACATGCGCATCGCGGCGGGCCCCAGCGCACGCCGGTTCGAGTCCGCGTTCGCCCGCAGGCTCGGTAGGCGCAAGGCCCACCTCACGAACTCCGGCTCCTCGGCCAACCTGCTCGCGCTGTCCTCCCTGACCTCGCACCTGCTGGAGGACCAGCGGCTGCGCCCCGGCGACGAGGTCGTCACCGTCGCCGCCGGGTTCCCGACGACCGTCAACCCGATCCTCCAGAACGGGCTCGTACCCGTGTTCGTGGACATCGAACTGCGCACTTACAACACCACGGTCGAAAGGGTGGAACGGGCCATCGGCCCGCGTACCCGGGCGATCATGATCGCCCACGCGCTGGGCAACCCGTTCGAGGCGCGGGAGATGGCGCGCCTGGCCGAGGAGCGCGACCTGTTCCTGATCGAGGACAACTGCGACGCCGTGGGCTCCCTCCACGACGGGCGGGTGACGGGCTCCTTCGGCGACCTGTCGACGGTCAGCTTCTACCCGGCGCACCACCTCACCATGGGCGAGGGCGGCTGCGTGCTCACGTCCAACCTCATGCTGGCCCGTGTGGTGGAGTCCATGCGCGACTGGGGGCGGGACTGCTGGTGCGAGCCCGGTGAAAGCGACACCTGCCGCAAGCGCTTCAGCTACCAGCTCGGGACGCTGCCCTCCGGCTACGACCACAAGTACACGTTCTCCCACGTGGGCTACAACCTGAAGGCGACCGACCTCCAGGCGGCGCTCGGGCTGAGCCAGCTCGACAAGCTCGACTCCTTCGGCGAGGCCCGGCGCCGCAACTGGCGCAGGATGAGGGAGGGCCTGGACGGGCTTCCGGGCCTGATCCTGCCGGAGGCCACACCCAACAGCGATCCGAGCTGGTTCGGCTTCGTGGTCACCGTGGACCCCGGGGCTCCGTTCGACCGGGCCGAGCTGGTCCACTTCCTGGAGTCCCGGCGGATCGGTACCCGCCTGCTCTTCGCGGGCAACCTGACCCGGCACCCCGCCTACCTGGACCGGCCGCACCGCGTGTCCGGAGACCTGGAGAACAGCGACATCGCCACGGAGCGGACCTTCTGGACCGGGGTCTACCCCGGGCTCACGGACGAGATGATCGACTACGTGGTCTCCTCGATCACCGAGTTCGTCAAGGAACGGCACAGGGGCGTCCTCTGACACGGTTTCCGGTCCCCGGCCGCCGTCTCGGCGGTCGGGGTTTTCATTTTCTCGGGTTATTTTTACGTCTTTCTGCTGTTATCCGGGCTTTCCGCCTCAGGTCGGCGTGCCTCCTCCCCGGGGCGGAGGCACGGGGCCGCGCGGCCCCGGCCACCGGCGACGGCGCAGCAGTCGCCGTGCCGGGTGGGTCAGGAAGAAACGCAGGTGGAAGCGGGTCCGTTTCCCGGATCGCGGGCATTCGCGGCCCTCCTTCGGGTGGGGTCCTCCTTTGCGCGACCCCCGCACCCGGGGACGGGAGGGTGTCCCGCGGAAGGCCGCGGCCCCGTCCTGAAGGATGAGGGGAAAATGGTCCGCGTGAATGAAGACCGCGGCGCGGTCGGAGCCTAATGTGTATTTCACAACAGGCGTTACCGACAAAACGGTCGCCGTGTTTCGAGAAAGGCATTCCCATGGCCGTTTCCGCCAGCAACCGCCCCGAGATCAACCTCGACGTCGACGCCGAGACCTTCGAGACCCCGGGCTCGGGCCAGTCCGTCGAGAACAGCGGCGCCGAGGCCCCCGGTCCGATCACCTTCGGCACCACCTGCTGGGGCACCCCCTGCCCGAGCGCCAACACCGTCTCCTGCTAGGTCGTGCTCCTCGGAGCGTTTCGGGCTCGCGACCAACGGACTGCCTCCCGCCGCGCCGGTCCCGCTCGGAAAGCCAACCAGGCTGACCCGCGCGAACCGTCTTGCGAGAGATCGCCCGGACGGCCGCTCGCCGATCCGAAAGCCTCCGCGGAACACTTCCCGGGGATCGGACCGTAGTCCCCACAGAGGCCGTGGACGGCATCCGGCCGTCCGTGAGGTGGAACCCCGTCCCTGAACCACCGCGGCCCGGCACGACCAGACCCGGGGCGGCGGCCGCTCGGCGACCGCCGCCCCGCGGCACATCCACAGGTGTTCTCCGTCCCTTCCGCGAGCGCGGCGCCGCGGGCGCGGACCCGGCCGAGGAGGCAGCCCCCATGCACGAAGACACAGCGCAGGACCGCGAGGAGACGCCGCCGGACGCCGCGCCGCCGCTGGGCCTGCTGGAGTACCTCGACCTGACCGAGGGCCGACCCGTCCGGGACAAGCGCGACACCGCCTTCGCCTCGGCACTGCTCGCCGAGCGGCTGGGCTACAGCCGCGTCTGGCTGCCCGAGCACCACGCCTCCGGCGTGCCCAGCACCAACCCGCTGCTGCTGGCCGCCGTCCTGGGCAGCCACACCCGGCGCGTGCGCGTGGGCACCGCCGTCACGCTGTCCAGGATCCGCGACCCCCACCTGACCGCCGAGGACGTCGCCGCCGCCGCGCACTTCTGCCCCGACCGCCTCGACGTCGGGTTCGGCCGGGGCGACGTGAGCGGGGGAGCGGCCGAGGACCTGGCCCACCTGCGAGAACGCGGCCAGGACGTGGGCGCCGTCGTCGACGCGACCGTCGCCCTCCTGCGCGGGGGCTCCGAATGGGTCGATCCGGTCGACACCGGGTTCCAGCTCTGGTCGCACGGAGCCGGCAACCGCTCCGCCGAGATCGCGGCCAGGACCGGAACCCACTACTGCCACGCCCTGTTCTTCAACACCGACGTGGACGCCTGCGTCAGCACGCTCAGGGCCTACCGCGCGGCGTACCCCGGCGGGCGCACGGCCGTGGCCCTGGCCCTGGTCGCCAACGACGACCCCGCCACGGCGCGCGCCGACAGCCTGCGCCAGGGCGTGCGGGTCAACTGCGCGGGCACGGCCGACCAGTGCGCCGAAGCCGTGCACCGCGTCCTGGCCATCACCGGCGCCGACGAGGCGGTCGTCACCGAGCTGTCCAGCGATCCCCAGGACCACCTGCGCGCGGTGGAGGAGGTCTTCGCCGCCGTGCGCCGCCGCGCGGCGTACCCCGCCGGGGGCGCGGCCCTTCCCGGCGGCGACACCTCAGGCGGCGCCGCCGCACCCACCGGCCACCCGGCGCCCGTCGGCGGGCCCCTCCCCGCCGAGGCCGCCGCCACGGGGAGCGGTGCCCGGTGAGCGGGCCGGACTTCGGCCTGGTCCGCGTACCCCTGCTCAGCGTCGAGGAGTCCGCCCGCATGGTCGCCGCGGGAGACGTCCACGACCCCGTCGCCGCCATGGCCGTCGACCTGGCCGCCGACCCACACCTGCGCACCGCGTCCGCGTCCGAGGAGCGGGCCCGCACCACCCTGCTGCGCTACCTCGCGCGCATGGGCGGGCGCGCCACCCCCTACGGGCTGTTCGCCGGAACCGCGCCGCTGACGGTCGGGGACAGCCGCGATCTGGAGGCCGACAGGCGCGACCGGCACCGCGTGCGGGTGCGCGTGGACGTGCGCGCGCTGGAGGAGACGGTCGCCGAAGCCCTCGCCGAAGCCGACCCCGACCGCGTCCCCCTGCGCCTCAACCCCCTGGCCGGCGTCGGCCCCTCCGCCGTGCGCTTCGCCGCTCCGGGTGACGCGACCGCGGCCGTGGTGAGCGTGCGGCGCACCGAGGCCATCGACACCGCCCTGGAGGTCCTCGGCGGCGCCGAGACGAGCGCCGCCGACCTCGCCGACGCGCTCGCCGAGCGGCTGCCCGGCGTGGGGCCCGACCGCCTGCGCGCCTTCGTGCGCGGCCTGCGGGACAGGGGCCTGCTCCAGCCCTCCGACGGCCTGATCGCCCCCGGCGACGAGCCCGCCGACCGGGCCGTACGCCTCCTGGACGCCGTCGGCGACCGCGACCGGGCCGCCGCCGTTCGCGTCCTGCTGGCCGACGCGGCCGGGGAGCGCCCCTTCGAGCCGGGGCTGCGCGACCGGCTCGACACCGCCTGGGACCGCGCCGCCGACCACGCGCCCGCCCTGGCCCGGACCAAGTACGCCGAACGCTTCGACCTGCACCCCGAACTCGCCATGCGCGCCGCCAGCCTGGACCGGCGCACCGTCGCCGACCTGCGCTCCGCCGTGCGCCGCCTCGCCTCCCTCTCCTCCCCCGGCGGCGGCCCCGGCTTCGACATGCCCTCCTTCCGCGCCGCCTTCGCCCAGCGCTTCGAGGACGCCGAGGTGCCGCTGCTGAGCGCGCTGGACCTGGAGTCGGGAGTGCTCCGGCCCGCCGGGCGCGGCGCCTCCGACCTCGCGGCCAGGGCGGGCCTGCGCACCGGTTCCCGCCCCGCCGAGTCCACCGTCGAGCCCGAGCTGCTCGACCTGCTCGGACGCTGGACAGCCGACGGCGGCCACCTCGGCGGCGGCTCCGTGGACATCGCCCACCTGCCCGAGGCCGACACCGACGGCTCCCGCGCGCTGCTGGCCGTCCTGCTCGGCGACGCCGACCCGGCCTCCCACGACGGACCGCACAGCATGCTCGTCGGCGGGGTCGGCCGCGCCCCCCACGCCCTGGCGGCCAGGTTCGGCCTCCACCGCCCCGCCGTGGCCGACCGCGTCCGGGAGCAGGTGGACCGCGCCCGCGAGCGGCACCGCGCCGAGGACGCGGCGGAGGAGCCCCTCCACGCCGAACTCGTCTACCACCCGGGCGGACGCATCGGCAACGTCCTGTTGCGCCCCCGGGTGCTGGACGAGACCATCGCCCTGACCGGAGCCCACGCGGGCACCCTGCACCTGGACCGGTTGCTCCTGCGCCTGTGCCCGGACGGATTCCGGCTGCGCGACTCCCGTACCGGCCGCCCCGTCCTCGTGGAGCTCAACACCGCCCACAACGTCGACTTCCACGGTCTGGACCCGGTCTACGCGGTGCTGGGCCACCTGGCCACGTCCGGGGGAGCGGGCTGGTCATGGGGTCCGCTGGCCCGTCTGCCCCACCTGCCGCGCGTCACCTGCGGCCGGGTCGTGGTCAGCCCCGAGCGCTGGCTGCTGCGCCCCGGGGACGTCGCCGCGGTCCTGTCCGCGCGCTCCCCGGCCGCCGCGCTGCGAGACCGCCTGCCCGACCTGGGCGGGCGCACCTGGGTGGGCACCGGCGAGTACGACCACGTGCTCCCCGTGGACCTGCGCGAGGACGCCTCGGTGCGCGCCGCCCTGGCGCGCGCCGGAGACCGCGACACCGCCTTCGTGGAGATGCCCCAGGCCGAGGCGCCCGCCGTGCGCGGCCCCGGCGGGGGCCACGTCGCCGAGGTGGTCGTGCCCACCGGGCCCGTCCTGCGCGAGCCGCCCGGCCCCGGCCCGGGCACGGCCCTCCTGGACCGCGGCCACGGCCGGGCCTGGGTCTACGCGCGCCTGTACTGCGGGCACGCCACCGCCGACCAGGTGGTGTCGCGCGCCCACCGGCTCTCCACGGACCTGCGCGCCGCCGGGGAGGCCGACCAGTGGTTCTTCCTCCGCTACCAGGACGGGGACGGCTACCACGTGCGGGTGCGCGTCCGCCCGGCCGAACCCGCCGCGCGGCCCGGCGTGCTCACCGCCGTGGACGCCCTCGGAGCCCGGCTGGCCGCCGAAGGTCTGGTCAGCAGGGTCGTCCTGGACGAGTACGTGCCCGAGGTGGCGCGCTACGGCGGTACCGATGGCCTGCGGGCGGCCGAGGGGCTGTTCACCGCCTCCAGCGACCGCGTCGCCGCCGCGCTGCCGGACCTGGCCGACGAGTCCGCCCGCCTCTACCGGGCCGTCGCCGACGTCACACACTGGTGCACCGAGCTGTTCGCCGCCTTCGACGAGCGCGACGAGTTCCTGCGCGCGTGCCAGGGCGGCCTGGGGGTGTCCCCCACCCGCGAGGGCAACCGCCTCGGCAAGTTCGCCCGCGCGCACGATTCCGCCCTGCGCGCCCACGTCGGGGGGGTCCGCCCCGACGAGGACGTGGCCAAGGCCCTGGGCGAGCTGGCCGCCGCTCTGGAGCCCGGGACCGGGACCCGCGGCCGGTGGTCGGTGTTCGGGTCGGCGCTGCACCTGCACCTGAACCGGACCTTCGCCTTCGACGCGGTGCGCATGGAGTACCTGGCGCACGAACTCGCCCGGCGCCACCTGCGCCGCCTGCACGCACTGGAGGGCAAGAAGCGATGAACGAAGCTGACACGCTGGACCTGGCGCGGCGGTTCCTGGCCGACATGGACGCCCATGTGCGCGAGAACCCCACGTTCCCGCTGCTGCTGGACCAGGCCGTGGCCCGGATGGAGTTCACCCGCGCCCTCGGTGAGGACCACCGCGCGGAGGACGCCTTCCACGGGGCGATGGGCCTGCTGCGCTCCGGCGGCGGCACCGGCCCCTGGCTCTACCGGGGCGCCGCCCAGGCCGGGTGGACCGCGCTCCGGCTCGCCCGGGAGCGCGGCACCGAGCCGTCCGGACTGGGCGCCGTGGACGACGCCGTCCTGCGGTGGATCGCCGACTACCCAGCCGAGGGCGAGGTCGACCTGCCCATGGGTGTGCTGGGCCTGGGCGCCTACGCCCTGGCCCACCCCGACGCCGGGTTCCGCGACAAGGCCACCTCCGGCGTCCTGGACGTGGTCGAGGAGCGCGCCGAACGCGACGGCGACGGCCTGTTCCTGCGTCTGGGCGACTCACCGGCGCGCCGCGCCGACCAGTCCGCGGGCTGCCGGGTGCTCGGCGCCGCCCACGGCACCGCCGGACTGGTGTCCTACCTCGCCTCGGCCGCCGGTACGGCCGCCGCCCCGCGCGCACGCCCGCTGCTCGACGAATCCGTGCGCTGGCTGCGCGCCCAGCGCGGCGACTTCTCCCACGCCGTCTTCCCGCACCGCGTCGAGACGCGCTACACGCCCGCCCGCGCCACCTGGTGCTCGGGGGACCCCGGCATCGCCCTGGCCCTGACCGCGGCCGCCGGGGTCACCGGGGACCCGCGCGACGCCGACCTGGCCCGCGCCACCGCCCTGGCGGTCGCCACCCGGCCCGAGCGGGACTGCGGGATCACTGACGGGTGCGTGTGCCACGGCGCCGCCGGACTGGTCTGGTTCGGCCGCCGCGCCCACGACGACCACGGCCTCCCCGAGGGGCTGGAGTGCGTCCGGCGCTGGACCGGCTGGCTCGCCGAGCGGCGCGCCGGGGGCCCGCTGACCTACTTCAACCCCGCCGGGATGATCCGCGACGCCTCCTTCCTCGAAGGGGACGCGGGAGTGGCCCTGGCACTGCTGTACGCGGCCACCGGGGCGCGGCCCGCGTGGGAGCAGCTCGTCCTGGCACGCCCCGTCACACCGGAGGTCTGATGCCCGGCTCCCCGCCGACCGAAGCGCCCGCCGCCCGGGGCCGCCACTGGGTCCTGCGGCTGCTGTCCGCCTGCCGCCGCCACCCGGGGCTGGCCGCGGGGGTGGCCGCGGCGGCCGTCCTGGGAACCGGGCTGACCGCCCTGGCGCCGCTGGCCGCCCAGATCGCCGTGGACGACGCGGTCCAGGGGCGCACGGACCGGATCGGCGTGCTCGCCCTCGCCCTGCTGGGAGCCGCCGCGCTCCAGTTCGCCGGGGCGTTCGCCCGCCAGTTCCTGTCCGGCAAGCTCGCCCTGGGCGTCCAGCACGACCTGCGCACGGCCGTGTTCGACTCGGTGCAGCGGCTCGACGGCGGCAAACAGGACACCCTGCGCACCGGCCAGGTGATGTCGCGCGCCAACACGGACCTGCAACTGGTCCAGGGGCTGCTGGCCACCGCGCCGCAGGCACTGGGCGGCCTCGTGCTCATCGTGTTCGCCTTCTCCGCGATGCTGTGGCTCTCCCCCGTGCTCACCGTCGTGGCCGCGGCCGTCGTGGCCTCCTTCGTCGTGGTGACGGCGCGGGTCAGCAGGCGCATGCCGCCCGCGACCATGGCCGTGCAGCGCCGCGCCGCCGAGATCGCCCAGCACGTCGAGGAGACCGTGACCGGCGTCCGCGTCGTCAAGGCCTTCGGGCAGGAGGAGCGCGAGACCCGGCGCCTGGCCGACCTCGCCGCCCGCCTGTTCGGCGAGCGCATGCGGGTGGCCCGCATGCAGGCGGCCCCCAGCGCCACCCTCGGCGTGCTGCCCTACCTCGGCCAGGCCGCGGTGCTGGTGGCGGGCGCGTGGCTGGTCGCGCGCGGCGAGGTGTCCCTGGGCGCCCTCGTCGCCTTCTCGGGGTACATGGTCACCCTCACCGCGCCGTCGGCGTCCCTGTCCAACCTGGTCATGAGCGCCCAGCTCGTGCGGCCCGCGGCCCTGCGCGTGTTCGACCTCGCCGACTCCCGCCCCGACGTCACCGACGCGCCCGACGCCGCCGACGTGCCCGAGGGGCCGGTCGGCGTGGAACTGGACGGCGTGCGCTTCGGCTACACCCGCGACTCCACCGTGCTCGACGGGCTGTCCCTGCGCGTGCGGCCGGGCGAGACCCTGGCGCTGGTCGGCCCCGCCGGGTCGGGCAAGTCCACCGTCTCGCTGCTGCTGCCCCGCTTCTACGACACCACCGGCGGCGCCGTGCGGATCGGCCCTCCCGGCGGCGCGGTGGACGTGCGCTCGCTGCGCCTGCGCTCACTGCGCGCCGCGGTCGGCGTGGCCTTCGAGGAACCCTTCCTGTTCTCCGGCTCCGTCGCCGACAACATCGCTTACGGGCGCCCGCACGCCACCCGGGAGCAGGTCCGCGCGGCGGCCCGCGCCGCCGGTGCCGACGGCTTCGTCCGCGCGCTCCCCGACGGCTACGACACCCCCGTGGGCGAGCGCGGCCTGACCCTGTCCGGCGGCCAGCGCCAACGCGTGGCTCTGGCCCGCACGCTCATGGGCGACCCCCGCGTCCTGGTGCTCGACGACGCGACCTCGGCCGTGGACGCCGCCACCGAGGCCGCCATGGTCGCCACGCTCGCCGACGTCACCGCCGACCGCACCGTCCTGCTCGTGGCCCACCGCAGGTCCACCCTCGCCCTCGCCGACCGGATCGCGGTGCTCGACGGCGGCCGGGTGGTGGACGTGGGCACCGAGGCGGAACTGACCCGGCGCTGCCCGCTCTTCGCGCGGCTGTGCGCCGGGGACGGGGGCGGCGTCGAGGAAGTCGAGGAACCCGCCCCGGCATCCGAGGGCGGCGGCTCCCCCCTGTGGCCCGAACCCTTGCCGGAGGCGACCGACCCCGACGAGGCAGCGCTGCCCGCCGCCGACGACCGTCCCGCCGGGCGCCTGGACCGCACGCCGCCGGAGGAGCCCGGAGCGCGCTTCGGCGTCCGACGGGTGCTGGCCCCCGTCCGGGCCCTGCTGGCGCTCGCCGTCCTGCTGGTCCTGGCCGACGCCCTGGCCACCACCGCCCTGCCCGTGGTACTGCGCTGGGGCCTCGACCGGGGCGTCGCCCCCGGCGACGCGGGCGCGGTCGCGGCCGCGGGCGCGGCGGCCCTGGCCCTGGTGGCGGTCAACTGGTGGGTCCTGGCCCTCCAGCCCCGCGTGGTCACCCGGACCGGGGAGAGCGCCCTGTACGCCCTGCGCCTGCGCGTCTTCCGGCACCTGCACCGGCTCGGCGTGGACTTCCACGAGCGCGAACGCGGCGGCGGGACCATGACCCGCATGACCACCGACGTCACCGCGCTGTCCACGTTCGTGGAGAGCGGGCTGACCATCGTCGTGGTCAACGGCGCCACCGTGCTGGGGATGGTCGCGGCGATGCTGGTGCTGGACCCGGGCCTGGCCCTGGTCGCCCTGGCGGTCCTGCCGGTGCTGCTCGCCGCGACCCTGTACTTCCGCCGCTGCGTGTCGCTGGCCTACCACCTGTCCCGGGAACGGATCGGGGAGGTCAACGCCGACCTCCAGGAACAGGTGGCGGGGGCGCGCGAGTCCCAGGCGGCCGGGGCCGAGGACGGCGCGAGCGAGCGCTTCGCCGCCCTGTCCGACCGCTACCGCAGGAGCCGGCTGACCGCTCAGCGCCACATCGCCCTGTACTTCCCGTTCGTCACCCTGCTCGGGGACGTGTCCACCGCCGCCGTCCTCGGGGCGGGCGCGTACCGGGTGGCGGAGGGCACCCTGTCGGTGGGCGTCCTGACCGCGTTCCTGCTCTACCTGGGGATGTTCTACGCCCCGTTCCAGCAGTTGTCGGTGGTCTTCGACAGCTACCAGCAGGCGCGCGTGGGCGTGGACCGCATCGGCGGACTGCTGCGCACGCCGCCCACCGCCGCGGCCTCCCGGCGCGCGGTCCCCGCACCGGTCCGGCGGGGCGGCGGCCGGGTGCGCCTGGAGGGGGTCGGCTTCACCTACCCCGGCGCGGGCGGGCCCGCCCTGGCCGACGTCACCCTGTCCGCCGACCCGGGCGAGACAGTGGCGCTGGTCGGCGAGACCGGCGCCGGGAAGTCCACCGTGGTCAGGCTCATCGCCCGCTTCCACGACCCCGACCGGGGAGCGGTCCTGGTGGACGGGACGGACGTGCGCGACCTCGACCCGGCCGAGCACCGGCGCAGACTCGGAGTGGTCCCCCAGGAACCCCACCTGTTCAGCGGGACCGTCGCCGACAACGTGCGCTACGGGCGCCCCGGGGCCGACGACCGCGAGGTGGAGGAGGCCGTGCGCGCCGTCGGCGCCCTGGGCGCCGTGGCGGCCCTGCCACGGGGGATGCGCCATCCGGTCGGCGAGCGCGGGCGCGGCCTGTCCACCGGACAGCGCCAGCTCGTCGCGCTGGCGCGGGCGCAGCTCGTGGACCCCGACGTGCTGCTGCTGGACGAGCCCTCCGCGGGGTTGGACCCGGGCACCGAGCGCGCCGTGCTGACGGCGATGGACCGCCTGTCCCGGGGGAGGACGACCTTCGTGGTCACCCACAGCCTGGCGACGGCCGCCCGCGCGGACCGGATCGCGGTACTCGACGGGGGGAGGGTGGTCGAGACCGGCACGCACGGGGAGCTGTCGGCCTCGGGGGGCGCCTACGCCCGCCTGCGGCGGAGCAGCGGGGCGGGGCCGGTGCCGGTCTGAGGCCGGGCGGCCCCGACCGGCGCGGACGCCCCGCCACCCCGGACCCCCGTTCGCACGGCCCGGGGCCAGGACCGGCGCGGGTTCCTCAGCTCCCGTTCCGGACGCCCCGGTGCTGGGGCATCCGGAAGTAGATCATCGGGTTGTCGGTGCTGGTGCGCACCGGCTCGCCCAGTCCCAGGTCCTCCCGCAGCTCCAGGAGGGCGGTGTAGGGAGCGGGGGCCCTCTTGCGGGAGGGGGTGAAGAAGTCCGTGCCGTTCTCGCGCAGCCACGACAGCACCACGGCGCCCTCGGTGAAGGGGAGGACCCGCTTGCCGTGGAAGACGTCGTGGACGCTGACCGGCGTCCCCGGTGCCACGCGCGGGAACAGCGCATCCAGGTACCACCTGGCGAACCGGCCGTTGTGCGCGGCGTCCACGAACAGGTACCCGATCCCCTCGGGGACCCGGGACATGTTCTCGCGGACGTCGCCCTTGTGGAACTCCCACCGGCCCAGGGACAGCTCGGAGGGCACGTTCGCCACCACGTTGTCCACGATGTCGAAGGAGTGCAGCGTCCCCCCGCCGTTGTCGCGCAGCGCGGACAGGATCCACGTGGTGGACCAGCCGTGGAAGGTCCCCAGCTCCATCACCGTGTCCGGCCGCGTCTCGCGCAGCAGCAGGTAGGTGATCTCCGCCTCCAGGTCGTCCAGCTGCGGCGTCATCCGCCCGCGCGTGCGCCGGAGGAACTCGCGCTGCGCGTCCCGCACCTTCGCCAGGGGGTCCCGGTACCTGCGGTACAGGTCCCCGATCAGCGCCAGGTCGATGTCTCCCATACCGTCCCCACTCCAGTGTCGCTCGATGGTCGCTCTCCGTGAACGCGGGCTTCAACCTACCCGCGACCCGGGACCGCACAACGCTTCACGACACCCTTCGCGGCGCGATTCCCGGACATTCTCGCGCATCCTCCTCCCCAGGTAGGAGGCTCCGCCGCCCGGACGGTCCCGGCCGGTCCGAGGGAGGGGCGCGTATTTCCTCCTCCGGACCGAGGCGCAGTGCGCGGGGCCGACCTAGTGTCGGGAGCGTCGGCAGGGAAGAGGAGACCGCCGGGACCCGCCCGGCGCACGACGGGGAGGACCGATGGCCGCCACCGGGGGGACGGGCACGACGGCCCGGACGGACGCGAGCACCGCCTCCGGCGTCCTGGACGCGGCCCTGGCCTGGCTCACCGACCACGCCGAGTGGTTCGGGCCGCGCTGGGACGACCACTTCCCGCCGCGCGACTTCGCCGGGTCCACCGTCATGGAGCTGCTCATGCTCTGCCGCCTCCTGCGCCGGACGGACCCGGCCCCGCCCGGAGCCGCGGAACTGGAGCGCGCCGCCGCTGAGCTGGCCCGCGACGCTGTCGCCGCGACCGCCGCCGGCGGGGAGGGCGAGAACCCGCCCTACCGGCTGTGGACGGCGGCGCTGCTGGCCGACCTGGGCCGTCCGGCGGACGGGCCCCTCGCGGACGCGCGCGCCCCGGCCGAGCAGCGGCCCCCGAGGCACCCCGGCGCGGGCGCCTCGCCGGTACTGGCCCTGGAACTGCGCCACATCCTCGACCTGGCCGGGCTCACCGCACCCGCGGACCTGCCCGGCGCCGCGCCGCTCTACGAGGCCTGCCTGGCCGAGCACGCGGGCGGCACCGGCGAGTACGACGCCTACGGGGTCACGCACGCCGTCCTGTACGCCACCGACTTCGGGGCCCGGCCGCTGCCGGGGGACGCCGCGCGGACGGGGCGCGTGCTCGACGGCCTGCTGCGCGCCTACCTGGACGAGGGCCACCTGGACCTGGCCGCCGAACTGCTCCTGTGCGCGCGGATCGTCCGAGGAGGGCCCTTCACGCTGGAACGGCGGGCCTGGGAGCGGCTGGCCGGGGCCCAGCGCCCCGACGGCTCCCTGCCCGGCCCGCCCTTCGACGCCGGGGTCCTGGCCGGGCGCACGGGGGAACGGGCCACCGCCTACGTCTTCCGCACCTGCTACCACACGACCCTGGTCACCGCGATGGCCGCCGCACACGCCGGGGCGACCGCGCGCCCGTGAGCGCGGGCCCCGCGACGAGAGGAGCACGTCCATGGCCGACGCCGCGACACCGTCGGCGTGCCCTGTGAGCCTGCCCACCGCGCGTGAGCACGCCCTGGACCCGCCTCCCCGCTTCGCCGAACTGCGCGAGAGGTCTCCGATCACCCGGCTGGCCCTGCCCGACGGGACGGAGGGGTGGCTCGTGACCGACTACGAGCTGGCCTGCGACGTCCTGGTGGACCAGCGCTTCAGCGCGCGGCAGGACATCCGCGTCCCACCGCCGGGGCAGGATCCGGCGCCTCCGGCGGCGCCCGGCTTCTTCGTGCGGATGGACGCGCCCGAGCACACCCGCTACCGCAGACGCCTGGCCGGGCAGTTCACCCGGCGGCGGATGCTCCTGCTGGAGTCGCGCATCGGGGAGATCGCCGAGGAGCACGTGGAGCGCATGCTCTCGGCGGGCGCGCCCGCCGACCTGGTGGCCGACTACGCCCTGCCGCTGCCGTCACTGGTCATCTGCGAGCTGCTCGGCGTGCCCTACGGGGAGCGCGAGCGGTTCCAGCGCGACACGGCGGTCGCCTTCGACGTGGGCCAGCCCCGGGAGCGGGTCTCGGCGGCGCTCGCCGACCTCAACGCCTTCCTGGCCGACCTGGTGCGCCGCAAGCGCCGCGAACCGGGGGAGGACCTGCTCAGCGGGTTGCTGGACGCTCCGGACCTGACGGACGGGGAAGTCGCGGCCATGGCCTTCCTGCTGCTGGTCGCCGGGCACGAGACGACGGCGAGCATGCTCGCCCTGGGCGCGTTCGCCCTGCTCACCCACCCCGGGCCGTGGCGCGGGGCGCTCACCGGCACCGATCCGAAGCCGGTGGCGCGGCTGGTGGACGAGCTGCTGCGCTACCTGACGATCATGCAGTTCGGGGCGATGCGGGTGGCCCGCGAGGACCTGCAGGTGCGCGGGGAGCGCGTCCGGGCGGGGGAGGCGGTCGTGGTCTCCCTGTCAGCCGCCAACCGCGATCCGCGGGCCTTCCCCGGACCCGACGTGCTCGACCCGGGGCGGGAACGACCCATGCACCTGGCCTTCGGTCTGGGCGCCCACCACTGCCTGGGCCACCAGTTGGCCCGGACGGAACTGCGGCTGGGGTACGGCACCCTGTTCCGGCGGATACCCGACCTGCGCCTGGCCGTCCCGCCGCACAGCGTTCGCATGCGCGACACCTCCGCGGTCTACGGGGTGCACTCCCTTCCCGTCGCCTGGGGCGGGTGAGGATCCGGCCCTGGGGACGGGATTCCAAAAAGAGGGGAATTCCCCGTCCGATACCCACAGCGATATCTTATGGAAAAGGGAATGGTTGCCGATTGAAGTCCTTGGGCACGGTGTCTCCTGCTCGGGTGTGATTGCCCGCAGGGCGGGAAATGAGGATCCCGGCGCGATGCTCGGACCTCTGTACTCGGCGGACACGGGCTGTGACCGGTTTCTTTGGTTTTATTCTCCGCTGGCCACATGCGGCCACGGGCGATGGGTTTGTCCGTGAGGGAGCGGGGATTTAAGGACGGCTGGCTTCTTTCAAATGGACAACCCCGGGTTCCCCCGCCCCCGCGCCCCGGAGGTTTCGCACGAAAAGGGGACAGGTCCGCTGATTACCCGTGTACTGATTATCGGTGACCAGGACGTAGTGAGGCTGGGACTGTGTACGGCCTTCGAAGCGACGGAAGACATCAAGGTGGTCGGAACGACCGGCGACCTGCGAGTGGCGGTGGCCAGGGCGCGGCAGCTCCGTCCCGACGTGGCCGTCGTCGACATGGCGGCGCTGGGGGAGAGGGGGAACGAGGTGGTCCGCGAGCTCTCGGAGCTGGACGACCCCCGCGTTCGCGTCCTCGCCCTGGCGGTGCCCAACGACAGGGACAACCTCGTGAGCTGCCTGCGGGCCGGCGCCTGCGGCTACATCCTCACCGGAAGCGACATGTCCGTCATCACCGACGCCGTGCGCTCGCTCCGGGAGGGGCACACCGTGCTCGACCCGGCCGTGGTCGGCACGGTCGTGGAGGAGTTCGTGCGCTACGAGGCGGCCGTGTGCGTCGGGGCGGACGACCCGGACTCGTACTGGAAGGAGCAGTTCACCGACCGCGAGAAGGACGTGGTCGCGCTGGTCGCCACCGGCGCCAGCAACGCCGAGATCGCCGGGGTCCTCGGGCTGTCCGAGACCACCATCAAGTCACACGTGTCCAGCGTCCTGGCCAAACGGGGACTGCGCAACCGAGTCCAACTGGTGGTCTGGGCCTTCCGGAGCGGGCTCGTCCCCGTCCGGGGCGGGGGCGCGGTGATCTAGGAGCGGTCGGCGTCCGCCGCCGGAGGCGGACGGGTCGGCCGAAGAGACGCGCGGTGCAGGTGGAGGGCCGCCGCGCGACCCCCCTGACCCCGGGTGCTCCGTCCCTCAGGACCCCTCCGAGCCCCGGGCGGAGCGCGACTCCACCAGGACCCGGACGCCGTCCAGGACGCGTTCGAGGCCGAACGCGAACTCGTGGTCGGACGAGTAGACCGTCCTGTGCTCCCTGCCCACCGTACTGCCCACCCGTGAGGCGAGCGGGTAGTCGCTGTCCCGTGTGAACGCCGCGAGCAGCGGGCCGTGGGTGCTCCACCACTGGCCGTCCGTCATCCCCGTGGCCCGTTCGGTCTCGCTGACCGCCGCGGCCTGGCTGGCGGCGCCCTCCGCGTAGCTGTTGACCAGGCTGACCGTGGAGTCCATCTCGACGTCGGACAGGCCCAGGCCGTCCACGGCGGACAGCTCGTACTCGTACTTGGCGATGAGGTGGGGGCCCAGGAGGCGGCCCCGCGGGGTCTGGAGCATCCAGGGGTGGCGCAGGAGCAGCCGCCAGTTCGCGTACGCCACCGCGCTCAGCCGTTCGCGCCAGTGCTCGGGGCGCTCGCCGTCCGCGTACATGTCGGCGTAGGCGGCGTCGAGCATGAGGTCGACCAGTTCGCCCTTGCCGGGCACGTAGGTGTACAGGGACATGGTCCCCACGCCCAGGCGTTCGGCGACCTTTCGCATGGACAGCGCGGCGAGCCCGTCGGTGTCGGCCATCTCCGAGGCCACGGCCACGATCCGGTCCACGCTCAGGTCCGGCTTGTTGCGGCGGCTGACGGGCTCCTGGGTCCGCCACAGCAGGGCGAGACTGCGCGCGGGGTCGCCGCTCTTGGTGTACTGCGTGGGCATCGGCCGTCCTGCTCTCGGTCCGGTGTCCGGCCAGTCTAGGGCGTGTTCCACGGGCGCACGCCCCGCTGCGCGGCGTCGCGGGGAGGCCGGGGCGCCGGGAGGTTCGCGGGGCCGGGACCCCTCCGGCCGGGGGAGCGGTCCCGGCCGGACGCGGCGGGCCGGCGCTCAGGCCCGCGGACGGAAGGCGTCCGCGTTCTCCCCGACCCACTCGACGAAGGTGCGCGCGGGCCTGCCCGTCACCTTCTCGACGGTGTCCTGGACCCTGGCGCCGACCTCGGGCGGGTCGGCGACCAGTTGCAGGCCGAAGGCCACGTACTCCTCGTCGTGGCCCAGGGCGCGCAGCCGCTCGGCCTCCTGCTCCAGGGTTAGGCGGACCAGCCCGATCTCGCGGCCGATCCCGCGCGAGAGCGCGGCCACCCGCTCCGCCGGGGTCAGCGCCTCGGGGCCGGTGAGGGGGTAGGTGCGGCCTCCGTGGCCGTCCTGGGTGAGGGCGGTGACCGCCACGGAGGCGATGTCGGCCTCGTGGACCAGGGCGCTGGGCGCGGTGCGCGCCTCGCGGACCACGCCCTCCGCTCGGACGGAGCCGGCCCAGTCCAGGGTGTTGGCCATGAACTCGACCGGGTGGAGCAGGGTCCAGGCCAGGTCGCTCGCGGCCAGGGCCTCCTCCACAGGTCCCGGGTAGAAGTCGCACAGCACCGACACCCGGCGCACGCCCGCCTTCGCGGCGAGTTCGACCAGTCGCGGCGCCGAGGCCAGGGGGCTGTGGTCGTCCCCGCCGAAGGTGATCAGGTGCAGCCCCGTGACCCCTTCGAGGTGCGGGGCGAGGCCGTCCGGGTCGGTGAGGTCGCCGCCGACGACCTGCGCGCCCTCGGGCAGGCGGGCCCGGCCGGGGGAGCGGGTCAGCGCGCGTACGGGGTGTCCGGCGCCGAGCAGTTGCCCGACGACGTGGCGGCCGACGTTGCCGGTGGCTCCGGCGACGAGGAAGGTCATGGCTCTCCATCCGTCCACTGGGGGGTCCTTGGTTTCCGTAAGCCGTACAGTACGGTGTACGGAAATGGTGAGCAAGAGTGGCCCGGGTGTCCGGGGGTGGCGGTTCGGGGCGGGAGCAGGGCGTGCGGAAGGCCCTCGGGCGGCCCCGGGCCCGGAGTGGGATCAGGGCGTGCGAAAGGCGCCCCGGACGTCGGCGGGCCTTTCCGCGTTCTGTCCGGGTCGGCGGACGTCGCCGGGGCGAGGCCGGAGCGGTCGGCGTCGGTCAGGCGGGCTTGGCCGGGCAGGCGAACAGGTGGTCGTCGACCACACCCACGGCCTGGAGGTAGGAGTAGACGATGGTGGTGCCCACGAAGGTGAAGCCGCGCTTCTTCAGATCCTTGCTGACCCGGTCCGACAGCGGGGTGCTCACCGGGACCTCGGAGGGTTCGGTGAAGCGGTTGACCACGGGCGTTCCGTCCACCCAGCCCCACAGGTAGGCCGCGAAGGTGCCGTACTCCTCTCGCACGTCCCCGAAGGCCCGGGCGTTGCGGGGGAGCGAGGCCACCTTGAGCCGGTTGCGGATGATACCGGCGTCCTGGAGCAGCCGGTCGGTCTCCTCCTGGCCGTACTCCGCGATCCGCTCCCGGTCGAACCCCTCCAGGGCCCGCCGGTAGTTCTCCCGCTTGTTGAGCACGGTGGACCAGGACAGCCCGGCCTGCGCGCCCTCCAGGACGAGCATCTCGAACAGGTGCGTGTCGTCGCGGGAGGGCCTGCCCCACTCGTGGTCGTGGTAGGCCCGCATCAGCTCGGAGGACCCACGTGCCCAGGCACAGCGCTGGTCGGACATGGCAGCTCCTCGGGGCCGGCGGCGGTGGTCGCCTCCATGGTGCCGCAGGTCGGTGACACTCCGGACGCGACCTCGGGTCGGGGTGCGTTGCGCAGGTGCCTCGCCGGTCGCGGTCCTGATCGGTGGTGCGGGTGTGCCGGTCCTGTGTGTGAAGCCATGGATTGGTTGGGGCCTGGCTTTGCGGGTGAAATGTCTGTTTCTTGGCAATTCGGAAATTCGGCTGCTTGCCGCTGGTAAGTTTGCAGGTCAGTGACTGTGCTCCCCGCGCACGCGGGGGTGGTCCCCACGGCCCGGTCCACGTCCAGGTAGGAGCACCGTGCTCCCCGCGCACGCGGGAATGGTCCCAACGACTGACCGCGAAGGGCCGCAGCGTCCGGCATCTCAGGCGGTGCCGCGCCAGGATCTCCAGTCACGGGCCCTCCGTTCGGATCGTCGGATCAGCGGTTCTCGTTCTCTCCCCTTCATGGAAACAGGGCCGCCGCCGCGCCGGAAGGCGCCTCCTGCTTCTGTGGACAACTTCGGAGTACGCCCTTTTCGCGCGCCCTCAGAAGCCCCATCAGAAACACCAGTATCAAGTTTCGCATAAGAAATCAGAACGCCCACAAAGGGAGGATTTTCATAACGCGTAAGTCACAAAAACCCGATATGGTTATAAAACGCTGAGGGGTGCGCATCATATGTCGGTGGCGGGCCGGAACGGGAGCGGACAAAGGGAGGCCAACGGGTCGTGGCGAGTGGCGCGCGGGTGCCGGACGTTCATGAGACACCGGTCGGGCAGGAGGCGCAGGCAGTCTGCTACAAGGAACTCGTGGACCCCGGCTGGTCGGGGCTGCCGGGCCGCAGACGCCCCATCCTGCTCGTCCACGGCCCCCGGGGGTACGGCAAGTCCCACTTCGCCCTGCACAAGGCCCGCGAGCTGGAGAGGCTCGGCGTCCCCCACGCCCACCTCGACCTCGCCGACGTCAGATACCACTCCAGCGTCCCCGACGCCTTCGCGGCGATCTCCTCCCACCAGGAGAGGGGGCTCGCGCGGGCCCTGCGCTACTACGGACGCCTCCAGTTCCCCCGGCTCTGGATCAGCCTCATCACCGTCCGCTTGGAGATCGACCCAGACGGGGAACCGGTCGACGAGGGGGACATCAGGAGCCGCAACGACCGGGCGCACGCCGAGATCACCGCCCTGGTGGACCAGGTGTGGCCCAGCGGCATGGGGCGGTTGAGCAGGTTCCTGAGCGAGGCGGGCGACCTCATTCCGCCCGCCGAGCTGGTCGGCGTCGATCCGCTGCCGGTCGACCTCGCCCGATGGGCCGCCGCCGTGTCGGGCGTGGGCGCCCGTGTCCTGGACCGCGTCTTCGAGTGGATGCGCGCCCAGGGCCAGGGCGGGCAGGCCCGGGAACAGGTGGCCGACTCCCTCTACCACCTTTGGCTCCAGGCGCGCGAGCCCGACGCCGTGGACGCGGTGTCGCGCATCTCCAACCGGGAGAAGGTGGCCCGCTTCCTGAGCGAGGCCCTGTTCACCGACCTCCAGCACGCGGCCAGGCGCGTGGGCTACCAGCCCACCCCGGTCCTGCTGCTGGACAACGCCGACCGGGGAGTGGGGCCCGTGCTGCTGCGGGCCCTGGCCGAGGCCCCGGCGCCCTTCGCGCGGAGCGGGCTCCTCGGCGGCGCCGGCTTCCCGGAACCGCTCACCGTGGTCGCCACCGCGTCCGAGACGGTCGACGGCGTGCCCCTCCAGCGGTTCTACGAGGACACCCGCCAGTACATGCGCTTCTCGGTCCTGGAACCGCTGGACAGGCGTGCCGTCGGCGAGCTGTTCTCGCGCGCCCGCTCCCGGGCCAAGGGCAGCGGCCACGTCTCGAACGAGATCGTCGACATCCTCGCGGACTTCACCGGAGGGCACCCGGGAACCACCGCCCAGCTCGCCGACGCCTGGGTCGCGGTCCGGGGCACCAGCCTGCACGCCGCGCTCGCCCACCGCCCCGTCGACCCGGTCACCGGGCTGGAGTCCGCGGTGACCGTGGAGGAGGGCATGCTCGCCACGGCCCTCGGCGTCGACCCGGATCGCCTCGACCAGCGCCTGCGGGAGGCGCTGGTCACCTGCTCAGCCGCCAGGGACGCCGACGCGGGGCTGTGGCTGAACCGGTCGGGCGGACTCACCGAACGCGTCGAGGAGGACCGCCTCCTCGAATACCCCCTGTGGGACCGCGCGGCCCCGGAGACGACCACCGTGCTGCGCCGCCTGCTGTGCCGCAGCCTGGCCCGGCGCCCGAGCGGGGCCCCGGGGGACTGGGACGCCGTCCACCGCAGACTCGCCGACCACTACCAGAGCGGGGAGTCCGACAACCGGCGCTCCGCCGAGTGCGCGATCTACCACCGCCTCTGCGCGGGGCAGCTCACCCGAGTGGCCTGGCATCTCCAGGGCTGGCTCAAAGCCCCCGACATCGGCGGCGAGGAGTGGGTCCGCCTGCTGCGCGGCGTCACCGCGGCGCCCCTGCGGGTCCGGCCGTCGTTCCCGCTCCTGGACGCGTGGACGCACACCTGGCAGCGGCACGCGGACCCGGAGGGGGCCGATGACGCGGAGGAGACGGAGACCGTCCTCAAGCTCGTCGCGGCCCGCCAGATCCTCAACGATCCAGACCTCTTCCGTTCCGGGGCGCTGCACTCGGTCTGCCACATGGCGCTGAACGACCTCGCCGGGCGGGCGCCGAAGGGAGCCGCGCACATCTTCGACGAGGCGGCGTGGCACCTGCGGCTGGTCGCCAAGTTCGGCGCCAAGGCGTGAGCGGCCAGCCACCACAGAAGGGACGACCATGAACGGCCCCTACGACGCGCCCCTGTCCCCGCATGTGCCCGGCGGACCGGGCTCCCTGGTCCGCAGATGGCTGCGGCGGTGGTGGAAGCTGGCCGTTCCGGCGCTGGTGCTCCTGCTGCTGCTCCCGGTCGCCCTCTACTGGGACGTGTTCACCTGCGGCGGGCCCGGAAGCGGCGTGCGCCTGTCCGAGGGGCAGTGCGTGGGCGTGACCGACGGGTCGTACGTCTACCACGAGGAGTACGCCGAGGTGCAGGCCGCCATCGCGCGCGAGAACACCCGGGTGGCGGAGGAGGCCGACGGGCACGTCGTCCGCATCGCCCTCCTGGGCACGCTCACCTTCGGCGACGTCAGCCCCATGGACCCCGTCCGTATGGTCAGGTCGCTGCAGGGGGCCCACACCGCCCAGATGCGGGCCAACCACACCCCCCACTTCGGTGATCAGAGCCCGGCGATCCAGCTCCACCTGGCTAACATGGGCGGGCAGCAGGAGAGCTGGGAGCCGGTGGTGGACGAACTCGCGGCCATGGCCGAAGACGAGGGGAACCCCCTGGTCGCGGTAGTCGGCATGGGGGTGAGCGTCAGCTCCACCCGGGACGTGGCGGCCCGCCTGGACGTGCACGGCGTCCCCATGGTCTCCGCCGCGGTCACCGCCGACGGCCTGGCCCACCCCGACACGCCGGGGCTGATGCGCGCCGCGCCAAGCAACACCGAGTACGTGCGGGCGCTGCGCGCCTACCTCGACGACCTGGAGGAGACGCCCAGGGCGAGCCTGGTCTACGACGCCAACGAACCCGACCTGTTCGTCTCCTCACTGCGCGAGGCCTACGAGAACCAGCTCGGCGTCTACATCACCGGGCACCCCCAGGAGTACACCGGCACCACCGTCGGGGACCCGCCGCGCGCGGGCCTGTTCCACACGGTGACCCTCAACGTGTGCGCCTCGGACACCGACACGGTGCTCTTCGCGGGGCGGGCCCCGGACCTGGAGGAGTTCCTGGCCTCCCTGGCCAGCCGGGCCTGCTCCGACCAGCACTTCCGGGTCCTGTTCTCCGTGATCGGCCTGACCGCCGTGGACGACGAGGAGGTGATGGGCTACCTGCGCGACGGGGACATCACCCTGGTCTACGCCTCGTCGGTCGATCCGCGCTGGAGCACGGGGCGGGCCCCCGAGAACGCGCCGCCGCACTACGCGTCGTTCGTGAGCGCCTTCCAGGAGTACGCGGGGGACGAGGACCCCGACGCCCTGAACAACGGATACGCGCTGGTCAACCACGACGCGTTCGCCGTGGCGGCCAGTGCGGTGCGGATGACCAACGGGATGGACCTGGGCGGCGGGCCTCCCACCTCGGAGGAGGTGGCCTCCCAGTTGATGCTGCTCAACAGCGCCCACGAGGTACGGGCGGGCGGCGGGACCCTCGGTTACAGCGACGAGTACGGCGGGGAGGCGGTCGGCCGGTACGTGCCCGTGGTCGAGCTGCCCTTGGAGGGGGAGGAGCCCAGGGCCCACCCGCACGTCATCGGCGGTGTCGCGGGGGTGTGACTTCCTGGTTCCGGGCGGCTGCCGCGCTCGACGGTGCCCGCAGGCGTCGGGCCTTTTGGGGCCGGGCACGCATGGACGCTGGCCGGGTGCGGTGGCACGTCTGCGGGGACGTGGTCTCCGCGCACGCGGGGACGGCCCCGGGCTGTGCGGCGTCCGCCAGTAGGCGCCGGATGTGTGCTGGCCGGAACCGTCACCGGTGTGACGCAAGGGTTCTGACCTGCGGTGATCTTGTACTTATAGCGAGGTTCGACCGTCGAACCTCGCTATAAGTACAAGATCACCGGGAAAGGGAGCGCACCACTGTGCGATGGCGTACCCGAAGAACCTAGTAGCGGACATCCTCAGTGCGGTGCTGTGTCTCGTTTGTACAGGCTCGTCTTCCGGGGTCGCCCTGCCAACACCCGCCGGGCGCGGACGCTACAGTGATCACGGAACGAGTACACGAAGGCCCCTGGCGACCAAGATCACCAGGGACCTTTCGTTTGGACTGGGTCAGCCGTCGGTCTTCACGCAGTCGACGAACCGACGCCACTCCGGCGACTCGAACAGCAGGTGCCCTCGGTCGCGGTACTTCGTGTCGCGAACGGCTGACACTCCGGGGGCGTCGGCGACCTCGACGCAGTTGCCGCCGCTGGGCTGGCTGTAGCTCGACTTACGGAAGTTCAACAGGGTGGGAACTGAGGTCATGGTCTTCTACTCGATCATCTGTCGAAGGTGGTCGATCGTCTCGCCGGGACGGAGAGCGGCCAGGCGCAGGTGGTTCATCAGGTTTCTGTAGCGGGCGACCTCGTCGGGCTCCTCCAAGTAGATTCCATCGGTGTCCGTTTCCAAATAGACCACCGTGGGGTCGACCGATTCGGGAAACTCCAGGATGACGAAGGGGCCTCCGCTCCCCGCGTTGAGCTGGGCCGCGCGTGTCATCTGGAGGGTCAGATTCGGGCGCTCGGCCATCTCCAGCAGGTGGCGGACCTGCTCCTGACGCACCATCGGGTGCTGCTCCAACCTCAGAAGTGCGGTCTCGTCAAAAATGGCCCACAGCTCAGGTGCGTCTTCATCATCCAGGATGCGCTGTCGTGTCATCCGCGCGTCGACGATGCGGTGGATGTCCTCCGGCCGCAACAACGCGGCCTGGGCGATGACCTCCATGTATCCCGGCACCTGGAGCAGGCCGGGCAGGACCACAGGCTCCCACGTGGAGATCGCGTTGGCCTCGGTCTCGAATCCCACGTATCTCGCGGCCAGAACGTCTCGGTACCGGTTCCACCAACCGCGTTCGAGGGACTGGCGGCACAGGTCGAGGATCTCCTCGTACTCGCGGCCGGGTGACAGCCCACAGGCCTTGAGGATGGCGCGGATTTCCGGGAGCTTCGGGCGCTGCTTGAGGCCGGATTCGATGTTGGAATACGTCGACTTGGACAGCTCGGCGGCCTTCGCGACTTCCTCACTGGTCATGCGCGCGGCTTGGCGGATGCGTCGCAGCTCAGCGGACAGGCGACGTCGACGGATGGTTGGCGAGTACCTGGTGGCCATGATGCCCCTGATCGTAGATCGTCGTCGGTCAGAGAGGGACATTTTAGGAATCCTGTAACTGGATATCGGGTGTAAGCGTACAACTAGGAATCCCATCCTTGAAAAGTTGGAATCCTAGTTGCATCATGAGGCTACTCAGTCCTTGCCGGGCTTCCCACCCGGCAGCCGAGAGGAGTCGCCTCGTGCGATACCTGATCCAGTTCTTCGTGATGCTGCGGCGGGCGATAGCCCCGCCCGCCCGGGGCCGCCACACGCGGTCCGCGCCGCCTCCCGCTCGAATCCAAGCCCCACGCCGCCGCACGCCCGTGTGCCGCCGCTGGGAGTGGCAGGATCCGCCGTCCCTTCCTCCGCAGCCCGTCGAACCCCCGGTGGAGCGCGACCTCATCCCGCCCTACTACCGGGCATGGGAGCGGACGCGAGCACACAAGCGACCCGCCCCCGACCACCTCGGCGGCGACCTCCTGCACGTCATCGCCCCGGCCGCGCCGCCTCCCCGCCCGCCGGACGACCTCACCGACCTCGCCGCCGTGGTCCGCCAATGGCACACCGCCCAGACCGCCCAGACCGCCCAGACAGCCCAGGCCATCCAGGCCGCCCGAACCTTCGAGGGGGCGAGGGCGTGAACTCCCTCGCCTTCCGGTCTCGCCGCAGCCGCAGCCGCCGCACCCGTCCCTTTCTGGCCGTGCTCCCCACGGCACGGGTCAGCGTCGCCACGGGCGCTCTCCCGATCGTGCGCGCCGCGCACCAGGTACTCCGGGAGGCGAACCGATGATGTCCGCGACCACCGCCGTCACCATCACGGACCTGACGTGCGACGACGTCCGTCTGTGCCGCGAGGCCAACGGGTCCGGCTCCCTCGCCTCCCTGGCCGTGGCCGCCTGCCACGTCGACCTCTCCCCGGGCTGGAGCGCGCGCGGCCGCGCCGCGCGGGTCGCCGCCCTGGAGAAGCTCGCCCGCCTGGCTCAGCAGGCCGCCCGCGAGCTTCGCGATTCCGGTCAACGGCAGGAGTGCGAACCATGACCGCCGTGCCCGAACCGCGCCGCGAACCGAGGACCGTGTTCGAGGTGCGCGAGGTGGAGAGCAGGGAGGCCCTGCAAGCCTGGGCGCGCGCCCACGGGGTGAGGGTCCGCTACCTGGGCTCGACCTGGCAGCACGAGGAGGTCTACGGAGCCCAGCAGGGCACACGGGTCCGTGTGTGCCGCACCCCCTGGGAGTACCACCGCCTCCACCCGGTCGTGTGGAGGTCACCGCTGGAGGCACTGCCACCGGACAAGCCGCCGTCCATTCCCCGGCAGCGCACGCCCATTCCCTGAACCGGCCGCGCGCCGGGCGGCTCCGAGCCCCCGGCGCGCGGCCCCGTCCTCTGTCTTCCGCCCCCATCCCACCCCCGACTAAGGACTCCCGTGACCCACACACCCCGCACCGAACTGCCCGTTTACCTGCTCACCGTGGCCGAGGTGGGCGACCTGTTCAGGGTCGATCCCAGGACCGTGAACCGGTGGGTCGCACAGGGGCGCGTCCCCGTGGTGCGCACCCCCGGCGGTCACCTGCGCCTCGACCTGGCCGAGGTCCGCCGACTGCTCCGGATCGACCAGCCGCCCAGCACCTGAACCCGCGCACACGGCGGAGCCGACACCGCGCGTCCGACTCGGAAAAAAGATTCTGTACGCCGTACGGAATTATCTCCGATCCCCTTGTGTTCTCCGGATCGTAGGCCGTACTGTACGGCGTACGACAAGCGTGGAGAGGGGAACGCTGTGAACACGACCGGAGGCGCGATCAACGCGCGCGGTCTGGGCAAGCGCTACGGGAGGAGCTGGGCGCTGCGCGGGTTCGACCTGGACGTGCCCGCGGGCAGTGTGTGCGGACTGCTCGGCCCCAACGGCGCTGGCAAGACCACCGCCGTACGCGTCCTGGCCACGCTGCTGCGCGCGGACGAGGGCACCGCGCGCGTCGCCGGGTACGACGTGGCCTCGCAGGGGGACGCGGTCCGCCGGAGCATCGGCCTGGTGGGCCAGAACGCCGCCGTGGACGAGGTGCTCAGCGGACGGCAGAACCTGGAGATGTTCGGCCGCCTCTACCACCTGGGCGCCCGGCGCGCCGCCGAGCGGGCCGACGAGCTGCTGGAACGCTTTCGCCTGGCCGACACCGGACGCAAGCCGGTCAGCGCCTACTCCGGCGGCATGCGACGACGCCTGGACCTGGCCGCGAGCATGATCCTGTCCCCGCCCGTGCTGTTCCTGGACGAGCCCACCGTCGGGCTCGACCCCCGGGGCCGCAACGAGGTGTGGAACGCCGTCCGCGCCCTGGTGGCGGGCGACACCACGGTTCTGCTCACCACCCAGTACCTGGAGGAGGCCGACCAACTGGCGGACCGGATCTCGGTGGTCGACTCCGGCCGCGTCGTCGCCGAGGGCACACCGGAGGAACTCAAGTCCCGGCTGGGCGGCGACCGGCTCGACGTGGTGCTCCACGGGGCCGCCGCGCTGGACCGGGCCGCCGCCCTCATCGGCAGGGTGACCGGAGAACGGCCCGAGGTCGAGGCCGACGCGCGTCGGATCGGCGTCGGCGTCCGCAGCCGGGTCGAGGCCCTCACCGAGGTGGTGAGGGCGCTGGAGGAGGAGGGGATCGAGGTGGAGGACGTCGCGCTGCGCCGTCCGACCCTGGACGAGGTCTTCCTGCACCTGACCGGCGGTCATGAGGACCGCGGGGACCACGGCGAGCGCGGCGAGCACGAGGAGCACGGCGACCGGGTGGGGGATAGCCGATGAACGACACCGTCATCCGGGGCGCGGCGTCCGCGCCCGCCGACCGGCTGCGCTGGGCGCTGGCGGACGGGTGGACCATCGCCCGGCGCGACGTCGTGCACTGGCTGCGCCAGCCCGGCCAGCTCGTCGCGGGACTGCTGTTCCCCGTGGTCATGGTGCTGATGTTCGGGTTCCTGTTCGGCGGGGCGATGACCGTGCCCGGCGGCGGGGACTACCGGGAGTTCCTGATGCCCGGCATGTTCGCCATGGCGATGGTCTTCGGGGTGGGCGAGACGGTCACCGCCGTGTCCCAGGACGCCGCGCGCGGCGTCACCGACCGGTTCCGCTCCATGCCCATGGCGCCCTCGGCCGTCGTGGTGGGCCGGTGCGCGGCGGACATGCTCCGGTCGGCGATCACCCTGGCCCTGCTGGTCCTGTGCGGCCTGCTCGTGGGGTGGCAGTGGAACGGCGGCACCGGTGAGGCCGCCGCCGGGATCGGGCTGCTCCTGCTGCTGCGCTTCTCGCTGGTGTGGGTGGGCGTCTACGTGGGCCTGGCCGTGCGGGGCGAGGGCGCCCTCGGGGCCGTGCACATGCTGGAGTTCCCGCTGGGCTTCCTGTCCAACGCCTTCGTGGCGACGGCGTCCATGCCGGTGTGGCTGGGCGCGGTCGCGGACTGGAACCCGCTGTCGTCCACGGTGGCCGCCACCCGGGAGCTGTTCGGCAACCCGGGGTGGGGCGGGGAGGGCTGGATCGCGCAGAACGCGGTGCTCATGGCGGTGGTCTGGCCGCTGGTGCTCACGGCTGTCTTCTTCCCGCTGTGCGTGCGGCGGTTCCGGGCGCTCGGCCGCTGAGGGTCGATACGGTGACCGAAAGCTGCATCGGCCCGGCCTCTTCACCGTGATCTTGTACTTATAGCGAGTCTCGACCGTCCAACCTCGCTATAAGTACAAGATCATCGCAGTTCAGAACCCTCGCGTCACACCGGTAACGGTTCCGGCCACTAGGTGTGCCTGCCTGGGCCCGGGACTTCCTCCAACGCGGTGAGGAAGGCCCGGGCCCGCCTGCGTTGGCGTGCGGTGAGCGGCATCGCCACGAACAGAATGAAGGAGAACACCACGATGCCCACGACGTTGCCCCAGAGCCCGGGGCCGGTGATGCTCATCGTTACCGACCACAGGTTCAACGCCAGACCCAAGCCGAAGACAGTGGCCATCGTCTTCGGCCAGTACTGCTGACGCAGAACCGACTCGGCCTGGTGGCGGGCGATCTGGTTGACCAGGGGGTCGGTGCCGGGGGCGCCGAGGCGGACCAGCCGCGCGGCCTCGCGCATCCCCGCCCGGTCGGTGTCCGGAGGGAGAGGGGTCGAAGGAAGCGATCTGACGATGACCACGGTCATGAAAATGCCGAAGAGGGCCCCCGAAACCGCCCCGAACGGAAGGGCCCACACGGCGCTGTCCCCCACGGACTGGAGGAAGAAGGCCCAGAAGAGCCCCGTGACAGCACCGAAGAAGAGGCCGCCGACGAGGCCAGCGCGGATCGCGTAACCACGTGGGTACCGGTGGGCGTAGGCACGGATACGGACGAACAGGGGAGGGCGCTGCTGGTTCACCGGACCATCCGTCTCTGGTCCGTGTCGTAGAGGTCGCAGAAGGTGCGCATGCGCTGGCGCCGGGCCCTGAGAGCCAGAGCGAAGAAGGCGAACCCGGCGAAGAGCGAAATGTTGTTCAGACCTATCGCTATGAGGGCGGGGTCCTCGTGCCGGAACCCTAGAACGAGCAGGAACACACCGTTGCCGATCATCAGCCCGTTCAGGGCGAGATAGCTGACCAGCCCCCAGCGGGGCAACACCCAACCGAAGGACCTGAGGTGCACTCCGGCGTGGGCACGTGCGAGGAAGTTCGTCCAGGGGTCACCGCCCATGACGGCGTTGCTCGACAGGACCCGCGCCTCACGCAGTTGTTCGCGCGTTGTCCATGGAGGCAGGTTCTTCGGGTGCACCGCGTCCAAGGAGGCGGTGAGAAACAGAGCGAGGACGTTGAGCAGGGGAAGAGGAACCAACAAGGCGGTTCCGAGGGCGTCGGAGAAGGTTGCGGCGGCGTCCGCCCAGGCGGGGTCCACACCGAACCAGACGAGATCCCTCATGACGACATGGAGGCCCTTCGCCACCGCGAGAACGATGAGGAGCAGGAAGGACGTGATCCAGCAGACCACCATCACACCGAACCCCGGGCCGTACAGGTCCTTGTAACTCGGGACGCGGGCGTTCGGGGGCTGGTGCACGCATCCTCCACGGGCCCGGGGCAGGGGGAAGCGCGGTCGGGCCGGTGTCGCGCCTGGCTGAATCCTAGACGAGGCAGGGCATTCCGGGCGCGCCGTGACCGCCTCCGGCCGCGCACGCGTTTCCATGTACGGTCCACCGTCACCGGCTGCCGCGCTGGACTCCGCCTTCCGGCCCCGGCGGCCAGCGGCACGGCCCCCTCAGTCCTCCGCCAGCCACTCCGATCCCTCGGGCCACTCCGCTTCCTCCACCCCTCGCGGTCCCTCCAGCGGCAGCCGCACCGTGAACGTGGTCCCCTCGCCGACGATGCTCTCCACCGCCACCGTCCCGCCGTGCAGCTCCACCAGGTTGCGCACGATGGCCAGCCCCAGCCCGCTCCCTCCCGTACGCCGGTTGCGCGACTTGTCCGCCCGCCAGAACCGGTCGAACACGTGCGGCAGGTCCTCCTCCGGGATGCCCACACCGGTGTCGGCCACCTCGACGACCGCCTCCCCGTCCGAGCGGCGCGCCCGCACGGTCACCGTTCCGGGCGCCGGGGTGTGCCGCAGCGCGTTCCCCAGCAGGTTCCCGACCACCTGCACCAGCCGGGTCCGGTCGGCGACGACCACCACGTCCCCGGCCTCCGCCACCAGCCGCAGCCCGGCCCCTGCGGCCCTCAGCCGCTGGCTGTCCACCACCTGCTCCACGAGCGCCCCCGCGTCCACCGGCTCCGGTGACAGCCGCAGCTTGCCCGCGTCCGCCAGCGCCAGGTCCTGGAGGTCGTCGACGATGTCCTGGAGCAGCAGCGTCTCGCCGACCAGCATCCCCATCCGCTCCCGGTCCAGGTCGGCGACCCCGTCCTGGGCCGCCTCCAGCCAGCCGCGCAGGTTGCTCAGCGGCGTACGCAGTTCGTGCGAGACGTCGCTGACCATCGCCCGGCGCTGCTTCTCCAACCGCTCCAGGTGCTCGGCCATCTCGTTGAACGCGTCCGCGAGCTGGCCCAGCTCACCGGAGTCGCGGACCTCCACCCGCGAGTCCCCCCGCCCCTCGCGCATCCGCCGCACCGCGTCGGTCAGCGCGCGCACCGGGCGGACGAGCCGCGTGGCCACCGCCACGCTCACCACCACCGTCAACACCAGTACCAGCAGCACAACGCCGAACACCCGGACCAGGCCCTCGCCGGTCAGCGACACGACGCCCGACGCCTCCGCCTCGGGGTCGTCGGTGAACAGCAGCGCCGCCGGGGCCACGTAGGGGTCCAACTGCTCGCGCCGGGCGGAGTCCAGGCACGCGGAGGTGCGCGCGTCGAAGCGAGGCGGCTCGGGAGGCGCCCCGGACCCCCGACCGCCCATCTCCTCGGGAACCGCTCCCGGGGCCGGGACCTCCTCGGATACCAGAGGAGGCGACGGCTCTTGCGACGCCGCCGGTTCGCCCTGCCCGGGAGACGGGACCGAGCCCCCGGACGGGTCCGGCTCCGCCTCGGACGGTTCCCCGGGCACGGGGTCCGCGCCGCCGCCCGGATCGTCCGGCGCCTCTCCCGGAGCGCCCGTCTCCTCCCCGGGCGCCGAGGGCTCACGTGGGGCGCGGGCCTCGTCCGCGAAGCTCCCGGAGTCCGTCGCGAGGCCGCCGGGGGCCGTCGCGGAGCCGACGGGGAACGCCACGGGGACCCCGAGGGCCCCGTCCATCCGGTACTCCGCCTCGGCCTCCTCGGGAGCCTCCACACCCAGGCAGGTCCTGAACAGGCCGTTCAGCTCCTCCAACGCCTCCCGTTCAACGTCGGTCGGCTCCTCCAGCGCCTCCAGCCCGCAGTCCAGCCAGACGTACCGGTTCGCCTGGGACACGGCGACGGCGGGGCGTCCGCTGGGCCCGGCCTCCACCTCCACCGCCATCCCGTACAGGTCGCGCAGGCAGGACGCGGTGTCCTCCGCCCTCTCGGCCAGACGGAGCCGCTCCCGCTCCGGCAGCGCGAACGGCCCCACCGCGCGTGGGTCGATGCGCCCGGTGACCTCGGAGGCGAGGGTGACGTCCACCGCCAGCGGATCGACCACCGAGGTCGTCCGCCGCGGAAGCGGCCGGACCCCCTCGGCCGAGTCCGCGACCAGTCCGCGGTTCTCGGTGGTCAGGACGATCCGACGCCCCGTCTCCTCGGACAGGCGCCCCACCGTCTCGCCCACGCCGTCCCACCCGGGGTGGGCGGCGGCGTAGGCGACGAGCGTGTCGTGGATGCGGGTGTCCACGGCCAGGGTCTCCCCCTGCTGCACGGTGAGCGACTCCGACGTCCTCTGCACCGCCAGCCACGCCGTCGCGAAGATCGAGCAGACCGCCACCAGGACCGAGCTCGCCAGCAGGCGCGCCAGCAGGCTGTGCCGCAGCGCGCCCCTACGCCGTCCGGTCATCGCTCTTCCCGACGAGCTTGTAGCCGACGCCGTACACGGTGACCAGCCGCACCGGCCTGCGCGCGTCCGGCTCCAGCTTCCGGCGCAGGTTCTTCACGTGCACGTCGATGGTGCGCTCGGTGATGAACCGGCTCATGCCGTGGATGTGCTCCAGCAGTTGCGCGCGCGTCAGGACCCGGCCCGGCTGGGCGGCGAGCGCGGCGAGCAGTTGGAACTCGGCGGGCGTGCACGTGACCGGGGCCCCGTCCACCCGCACCGCGTGGCGCGACGGGTCCACCGAGACCGGGCCCGCGTGCAGCACCCGGTCCGCGCCGTCGGTGTCCCTGCGCGAGCGGCGCAGCAGCGTGCGCACCCGCGCCATCAGCTCACGCGGACTGTAGGGCTTGGTGACGTAGTCGTCCGCGCCCAGGTCGAGCCCGGTGAGCAGGTCCTCCTCGGTGGAACGGGCGGTGAGCATCAGCACCGCCACGTCGGACTCCGCCCGCAGGGCCCGGCACGCGTCGAGTCCGCTCATGACCGGCATCATCACGTCCAGGACGACCAGGTCGGGGCGGTCCCGGTGGTGCGCCGCGACCGCCGCGCGCCCGTCGTGCACGACGCGGACGAAGTGCCCCTCGTGCTCCAGGTAGCGCCGGATCAGGTCGGCCTGGTTGACGTCGTCCTCGGCGACCAGCACATGCGCGCACACGGGGACCTCCGATCGGCTTCCGGCCCGGTCGGGCCTCGGTGCGGCTCGATCGTACGCGTGCGCGCGGGGGCGCCGGAGCGGGCCGGTGGAGCCCCCGCAGGTCACCACACAGGTCCCACACGACGGGCACACGGGTTCTTCACATTCGTCGGCCAGTGTTCGTTGTCGTCCGGAGCGCGAGCACGCCGGACGACTCCCCGAACGAAGCCGGACGGAAATCCCATGCGCCCAACGACGCCCGCACGCCCCACCCGGGCACTGACGCTCCTCACGGCCGCCGCACTGACGGCGCTCACCGCCTGCTCGTCCGCTCCGGACGGCGGGGCGGCGTCGGAGGAGGCGCCCGTCGACGCCGCCGGCAACGGCGTCGAGGGTGTGGAGATCGCGACGGTCGTCGGCGACGGGATCGACGTCCACGCCGAGCCCGGAGGCGGGGAGGTGCTGCACACCCTCGCGAGTCCGAACGACTTCGGGGTGGAGCGCGCGTTCCTCGTCGAGCGCAACGAGGGCGAGTGGCTCCAGGTCCTGCTGCCTGTCCGACCGAACGGCAGCACGGGCTGGGTGAGGAGCGACGACGTGTGGCTGACCTCCACGGCGTACCGCGTGGAGGTCGACACCGGCGAATTCGAGTACACCGTCTTCGACGGGGACGAGGAGGTGCGCACCGGGGTGATCGGTACGGGTGAGGGCGAGACCCCCACCCCCGAGGGCCGCTACTACTTCACCGAACTGCTCCAGCCGCCGGACCCGGAGGGGCCCTACGGGGTCTACGCCTTCGGCCTGAGCGGGTTCTCCGAGACGTTGGAGACGTTCGCGGGCGGGCCCGGCCAGCTCGCCGTGCACGGCACCGACGACGAGGAAGCCCTGGGCCGCGAGGTCAGCCACGGGTGCGTCCGGGTCTCCAACGAGGACATCACCTGGATGGCCGAGAACCTGCCGATCGGCACCCCGGTCGAGATCTCCGGCTGAGGCGACCGCCTCCGGGCCGCCGCGCGGGACGGTATCCCGCGCACACGAACCCACACACGAGGACCGACATGCGCCTGAAGAACTACCTGATCGTCGCCGGTTTCGCGGCCGCCGCCCTGTTCGGCGGATCTCCCGTCTGGGCCGACGAATCGTCCACCCCCACCCCCGCCCCGGCCGAGGCGGCGCAGCGCGGTGAGGGTGTCGGTCTCGGGCCGGGCCTTGATCCGGTCGGCCGGTTCGAGGGCGTCCGCGGCCACGGCGCGCAGCAGGCGGAAGAGGTCGGATGGGCGGACG
>NZ_LEKI01000329.1:0-1613 GCF_001029525.1 Nocardiopsis sp. RV163
CGTACGCCCCGGCCGCGAACCCCCCGCCCACGCAGGCCCCCTCGGCACGGGACACCCCGGCACGGGCCCCCTCGGCGCAGGGGATCGAGTCCTGGATCGACGCCTTGGGCGACGGGCGCACCCCCGTGCGGGGCGGATACGAGCAGAGGATCGCCGCGGTGAGGAGCGTTCCGGCCTCCCCCTGGCGCCGGGCCGTCTTCGCGGTGACCGGAGGACGCCTCAACCTGGGTTGACCTCCTCTCCTGCCTGGAGGCGGCAGAACCCGGAACCGCCTACCGGTGGTTCGGGGCCGGGGCCCCGTCACGGGCCGCCCCGTCCGGGAGGGCTCCCGTCGAGGTCTCACGCCAACTCCCGCCCCTGCCGTGTGGGCTCGGCCGTGAGCACACGGCGGGGGCCCGGCCGACACCTCCGGTCCGGCGGCCCCGGGATCGTTCGCCGCGTCCACGCCTCGGTCACGGGCCGCTCCGCGCCGGGGGCGCGCCCGCTCCCGTGCGCGCGGCGGCGACGACGCCTGGACGCGCCCGCCCCCGGGCGTCGAGCACGCCTTGGAGGAGGGCAAGGACCGGTCCACCACGACCGGGTCCCGCCCGTGCAGGGCCCACGCACCCGAACGCGTGCCACAGTCCGGCGGCCTGCGCGTCGGCCGGGTGGAAGCGGTACCGACAGGTCCGCTTCACGCTCTCTCCGGTCACGGCACGCACCGTAGCGACCGCCCCGCGATCGCGTCAGCCCAATCCGACACAAAGCCGCGAGGGCGGAGAGGGCGTTCCCCCCGCCCTGAAGGGCGGGGTGCCCACGCCCGACGAACAGACGGACCCGTGGTCGGGTGACGGCAGGGGGAGGCGCGTCCGCCTCCCCTTGCGGACGCGCCTCCGGAGACGCCGTACGGCGCCCCCCATCCGCCGGGCCGGTTCACGGGCCGCCCTTCCACGGGCCAGAGAACCCGGACAACCCGGTCCGGCGGGCGCCGACCGTCCGGTTCCGTCCCCTCGGCGAAGCACCGGTCCAGTCGGCTCGGCCGTCCCGCGCCGGGCCGCTCAGGCCGGGGCCCCGCGGCGCTGGGACGGCGTCCTCAGGTCATCTCCTCTCCCCCAGCCCCCCGATCAGGGCCATCGCCTCCCCGTGGGTGGCGGGCAGGGGCACAGTCCACACGGCAGCCCCGTGCTCCCAGCAGGTCCCCCGGCGCAGCGCGTCCAGTTCGCCGTCCAGCTCCGCGGACTCGGGGGCCACCACCGCGATCCGCCCCCGGGCCAGCAGGCACACCGACTCCCCGCGCGTGAAGAACCCGCGCAGTTCGTGGCCGAGCACGATCAACCGCGCGGTGCGCCGCCACGGGTCGATCCCAGGGTCCAGCGCCACGACCACGAGCCGGTGCCCCGAGGCGGGCGGCGCCCCGTCGCCGGTGTGCCGGTACAGCTCACCGAGCCGGGTCCGCAGGTACTCCGCGGTGGCCAGGCCGGTCAGCGGGTCCTGGCATGTGTCCCAGCCGCGTCCCGCGTCCGCCCACCCCTCGGCCAGCGCCCGGACCAGGACCGGCGGCGGGCTCCGCCACCCCGCCACCGACGTGAACGCCGACAGGTCGTCCAGGCTCTGCCCGATCCCCACCCCCGAAC
>NZ_LEKI01000330.1:0-1597 GCF_001029525.1 Nocardiopsis sp. RV163
CCCGTCGAGGACTGCTACACAGGCCTGACCTGGATCACCGACAACGCCGCCGACCTCGGCCTGGACCCCACCCGCATCGTCATCGGCGGAGTCAGCGCGGGCGGCGGACTCGCCGCCGCCACCGCCCTCCTCGCCCGCGACCGCGGCGGCCCCGCGCTCCAGGGGCAACTGCTCCTGTGCCCCATGCTCGACGACCGCAACGACACCGCCTCCTCCCACCAGATGGCCGGAACCGGCGTATGGGACCGCACCTCCAACGCCACCGGCTGGACCGCCCTGATCGGCCCCCACGCGGGCGGCCCCGACGTCTCCCCCTACGCCGCACCCGCCCGCGCCGAGGACCTGTCCGGCCTTCCCCCCGCCTTCCTGGACGTGGGCTCCGCCGAGACCTTCCGCGACGAGGTCGTCGACTACGCCTCCCGCATCTGGCAGGCGGGCGGATCAGCCGAACTGCACGTGTGGCCCGGCGGTTTCCACGGCTTCGACGGCATGGTCCCCCACGCCGTGCTCAGCCGCAGCGCCCACGCCCAACGCCTGCCCTGGCTTCGCCGGATCACCGGCGCCTGAACCCGGGGCGGCGGTACCGGCTCGGGCCCGCGCGCGGTGTTCGCCGAGGAGTCGGGCGGGCCGCTGCTCCTGGCCGGTACCGGCCGGCCCGGCCGCGCCTCCAGGTGGCGCTCGCCCTGCACGGGTTGTACTGCAATCTCTGATTGTCGTTCTTGTTTTCTCCCCTTTTCAGAGAAGATTGTTGAGAACAGTCACCTTTACGACGTAGATTCAAATAAGTGGCCGGTGCGGACGACGCCTACTCCGCAACCGTGATGCCCAGGGCCGCCAGGATGGCGCCCGCCTGCACCGGGCTGATGCTGGCCCCCCACAGGTACCCGGCCTGCTCCAGGGTGGGCTCCCCCAGATCGGCGCCGCGCAGATCGGCCCCCGCCAGCCTCACGTTGACCAGGTTGGCGCCCCGCAGCCGCGAGTCCGTCCACACCGTCTCGCGCAGATCCGCGCTGGCCAGGTCCGCCTCGTCCATGCGCAGCCCCTCGAGCGTCTGCCCGCGCAGCACCAGGCCCTTGCAGCGGGCCAGCATGAGGTTGCAGTGCGCGAAGGTGTAGCCGATCCCCCGCAGCGAGTTCAGCGCGGCCCCGGTCATCCGGCAGCCGGTGAAGGCGGTGTCGGTGAGCAGGGCTCCCTGCCAGCGGGTATTGGCCAGGTCCACCCGCTCGAACCTGGTCTCGGTGCACTCGGCGTGCGAGAACACCGCCCCGGAGGCGCTGCCGCCGGTGAACACCGCGCCCTCCAGGACGGCCCGCTCCAGGCGGGCACCGTCCAGGCGGCAGTCGCGGAAGACGGCATCGACCAAATCGGCGTCGCGCAGGTCCACCTCGGTCAGGTCGCAGCGGGTGAACACGCGCGGCGCGTCCAGGGGCCGGGACAGCTGGTCGCGCAGGTCGGCGCCGTTCAGATCGGCGTCGGTGGTCTCAAGGGGCAGGAGGTCGGTACTCATCGCCAGCACCATAGCGGTGACCGACGACACGTGTGCTCCGGCGCGCCCGTCCCACGACGTGTGCCGCCAGGCGCGGCCCCTCCCCCGCCC
>NZ_LEKI01000331.1:0-1585 GCF_001029525.1 Nocardiopsis sp. RV163
GCGGTGGACCGGGGTGGCGGTGAGCCCGCCCCGGCCACCGCGGGCCGGGCTGTTCGGCCGCGGGGAGGGCTGAGGGGCTGTTGTGGACAGCCGCCGGTCAGAGCAGCCCGTAGTGGGCGCGGCCCTCGCGGGAGAGCATGTACGCCACCATCATGACCGCGAAGCCCAGCGGGACGAGCGCCAGGACGTCCCCCGACAGCACGGTCCACAGCAGGAGCGCGCCCGCCGCGCCCTGGAAGAGCACCACGCCCCAGAACACGCCGACCGTGCGGCGCCGGATCCTGCCCGCCAGGAGCGTGGACAGCAGCCCGTACACGCCCGTGACCGCCGCCATGACGACCATCATGGCGCGCATGGCCTCGGCGCTGACCGCGAGTTCCAACCCCTCCTGGGCGGCGAGTTCGGCCTGCTGGCTCAGCGCCTCGTCCATCGCGTCGGCCGGGACGCTGAGTCCCATGAGGAAGAGCCCGGACAGGGCCAGGCCGCAGGCGCCGCCCACGAACATCAGGGCGCGGACGACGGCCACCTTCCGGGGAAGGGGGGCGTCGGGGCGGAGCGCGCCGAAACCGGCCCCGGAGCCGGGCGCACCGTACGGCGGGACGCCGCCCGCGCCCTGTGTCCCGTTGGGGTCGTACGGGTCCTGGCCAGAGGAAAACACGGACGTCCTCCGAGGGGTGTCGAGACGGCTTGTCCCACCCAATGGTAGGGGTCCGCGGCTCGCGGGGCGCGGGTCCGAGCGGATCACGGGAGCCTTCCGGTGACGGAGTGCTGTACGGGCAGGCCGAAAGCCGGTACCGGAACCGCAGATTCCGCAAATCGCAACCGTGGGGACCGTGTGCCCACGGCCCCGGCGGACCACCGTCCCCGCCAGCGAAGGAGCCCCGCAACGATGTCCGGACTCGTGCTCGCCTGGTTCGCGCCGGCGCTGACCGGCGCGCTGGTGGCGGCCGTGGTCGCCGTGGCGGCGGGCGGGGCCGCGCCCCACCCGGACCGCGGGCGCGGGGGGGACGGCCTCCCGACACCGCGTGCGCGAAGCCCGAAGACCGGACGGCCTTCGGGCTTCGCGGGCCCCGGCGCCGTACCGGCGGCCCCCACAGGTTCCGCCTGACCGGCCCGGGCCGGGCCGGTCAGGCGCAGCCCACGATCTCGCGCGTGGCCTCGGCCATGTCGTCGCGCTCCTGCTGGTCCAAGCCGTTCTCCTCGAACCACACCAGTACGAAGTGGCAGGCGTCCTGGATGTCCGCCGCGGTGTTCTCCTCGCTCTCCAGCATCGCCATCGCGGCGATCATCGCGATCCCGGAGCTCTCGAAGGCGGCCACCCGCACCAGGTTGGTGTCCATCGACGAGGTGCACTGGAAGAGGGTCGTCTCCTCGGCTCCGGGGTCCGAGCCGCAGACCTCGTCGGTGATGTCCAGGCGGGCGTCGATCTCGAAGTCGCGGCGCAGCTCGTCGACCAGCTCCTCCGAGCCGATGAGGTTCTCCGCCCCCGGGTCCGGCTCGTACGTCGGCTCCGCGGAGGGCTCGCCGGTGGGCAGGGGCTCCCCGGTGGGCTCGGGGGCGGAGAACCTCATCGGCTCGGAGGAGC
>NZ_LEKI01000332.1:0-1574 GCF_001029525.1 Nocardiopsis sp. RV163
CACCCATCCCGCCCAACGGGTTGCCCGCGATGTACAAGCCCGTGGCACGCGGGGCGTCGGCCGGGTGGATCTCCTCCGACAGGTAGGCAACGGCCGCCGCGGGCACCCCGCCCAGGGCCGCGCCCTGCAACGCGCGCAACACCAGCAGCAGCCACAGATCACCGGCGAACGGAATCGCACACCCCAACAGGGTCGCGACCAACAGGGAGACGCCGATGACGCGCGCGCGACCGAAACGATCCGCCGCCCCGCTCCACACCAGAGTGAACCCCGCCAGACCGCCGGTGGCCAACGAGACCGCGAGCGCCGCCTGGGAGGCCGAGGCGCCGAACCCCCCGGCGATCGCGGGCAGGATCGGCTGGACCGACCACAACTGCGCGAAGGTCGCCACCGCGGCGGCCACCAACGCGATGACCGTGCGCCGGTAAGCACCGGTCCCCGCACGCGGACGGGTCTCGTGATCGGACGGCGAGGCGCTGGTCAGGGTCATACCGTCCACGCTAGAAAGACCACTTTCATACGTCCAATGCATGCGTTGACGCCCATCCATACTGGAACGCATGGAACACCGCGAAAACGACGAGGACATCGACGCCGACACCCTGGCCCGGGTACTGGCACCGCGGCTGCGGATGGTGGCCGCGGTGGCCGCGACCGAGCACATCACCCAGGCAGCCGAAGCACTGGGAATCCCCCAACCGACCCTGAGCCGGGCCCTGGCCCGCACACAGCAGGAACTGGGGATGGCCCTGGTCGAACGCACCGGACGCGGGGTCCGGCTGACCCGCGCCGCAAGACTGCTGCTGCCGCACGTGGAACGGGCCCTGGCGGACCTGCGCCAGGGCCTGGCCGAACTGACCGGCGCCGAGGAGGGCCGCGTAGCACTGACCTTCCTGCCCACGCTGGGGGTGGAGGTGGTCCCGGCGCTGCTGCGCGGTTTCCGCGCCCAACACCCGGGAGTGCGCTTCTCCCTGACCCAGGAACCGTGGTCGGAGTCACTGCACAGACTCACCGAGGGCAACGCCGACCTGGCCCTGACCTCACCGCTGCCCACGGGCCGGGGACTGGCCGCGGCCACGCTGCACACCCAGGTGCTGCGCCTGGTAGTGCCCGAGCAACACGCGCTGGCACGGCAACACCGGAGCCCGGACACCCGGGCGGCGGACCACACCGCGGGCCCGACGGTAGCGGTGACCGCCGCAGCCCACGAGGAGTTCATCCTGCTCAAACCCGGACGGGGCGTACGCCACCTGACCGACCGCATCGTGGAACAAGCGGGATTCACCCCCCGGGTGGCCTTCGAAGCCGACGACATCGCCACCGCACGCGGACTGGTCGCGGCCGGACTGGGGGTGTCCGTGCTCCCCGCGCGCCCCAAGGGACCGCTGAGCGGAACGGCGGAGCTGGGCATCGAGGGCGTGGACGCCCACCGCCCCATCGGAGTGGTCTGGCCCCAACAGGGATCGGGCGGCGGCTACGAACCCCCGGCAGTGGCACTGTTCCGCGACCACGTGCGACGGGTGGGCCCGCACGTGATCCCCGACCTGACCGGATGAGAGCGCACCCGCCCGACC
>NZ_LEKI01000333.1:0-1545 GCF_001029525.1 Nocardiopsis sp. RV163
GGGGCAGGGTGTCCAGGGCGGTGCGGGCCACCGTCTCCAGGGCGCCGTCCTTGGGTGCGGGGTTGACCGGGGAGCCGGGCAGGACGGCGACGGGGGGCCGGGAGTAGGTGGAGTCGGGGTCGCAGGTCTCGGTGATGGCCAGGGTGTCGGCGTCGGCCCCGGCGACCTTGGCCTGGGTGGTGGCGGCGGGCTGGCCGGGTGCGCCGGGGTAGAGCAGGTGCACGTCCTGGCCGGAGGTGAAGGGGTGGGGGTGGGCGGTGTCCAGGCGCAGGGAGAGTTCGCGGCGGGACTTGCGCTGGCGGCCGGCGGGTTCGATCCACTCCCCCGCGCGCACCTGCCAGGGAACGGCGCAGTCGGTGTCGGACTCCAGGTCGGTCAGGGGTGCGCTGGTACGCCGGTAGTGCTCGCGCCAGGGGGGCAGGTTCTCGCGCTGGTAGTAGCCGACCAGGGCGGCCAGTTGGGCGCGGGCCCGGTGGTCGGGTTCGCGGTCCTGGGCCTGCTCGGGGACCTGGTCGAGCAGGGGTTCGGTGAGGGCGGCGTGGCGGGCGGCCTTCTCCTGGCGTTTGCGGGCCCGTTCGGCCTCGGCCTCGGTGAGTTCGAGCTGGACCAGGGGGCGGTCGGTGATGCCCTGGTGGGTGCGGTGGTCCTCCAGCCAGTCGCGCAGGCGCGCGGTGGAGTGGCAGTCGTCGCGGTTGTAGGCGGCGATGTCGGCCAGGACCCGCGCGGCCCGGTCGTGGTCCTCGGCCTCGGTGGCGGCCAGGTAGGCGGCGTAGGCGTCGATGCTGGAGGTGGCGGTGGTGACGCCGCCGGACCGGGCGGCGGGTAGGTAGAGGGGTTCGAGGTACTTGATGGAGTAGGAGCGCTGGGACACGCGCAGGCTCTTGCGCACGACGGTGTACAGGTCCACCAGGCGGTTCTCGCGCAGGAGCCGGTTGACCTCCTCCTCGCGGGTGGCGAACTCCGAGCTCAGGTGTTTGAGGCGGTCCACCTCGTAGGAGGCGTAGTGGTAGACGTGGGCTCCGGGGTCGGCGTCCACGCGGGCGGTGGCGAAGTCGACGAAGTCCTCCAGGGCCTTCTTCTCCTGGGCTCGGTCGTGGGCCCAGAAGGCGTGGAAGGTCTCGGCGCCGTGGGCGTCCTCGGTGGTGGCGCCGAAGAGGTACTCCAGGCCGCGTTCGCCCTCGCGGGAGTGGTAGGGGTAGCCCTCCATGTCGAAGAAGACGTCGCCGGGGCTGGGTGCGGGCAGGCTGGCCAGGCCGTCGGGTGCGAAGACCTCGGCGGTGACGGTGCCCTGGGGGTTGTCGGGGGTGCGCGTGCGGTCCTGGCGGACCTGGAGGGCGGCCTGGGCGCGCAGTTGGTCGAAGGAGCGGCGGGGCAGGGTGGCGGGGCGCTGGTCGTCGTCGGCCCCGGCGAGGGCGTCGATGGTGTCCAGGCCGGAGTCGGTGAGTTTGGCGGCCTGGTCGGTGCGCAGTCCGGCGACCAGGGACAGGTGCCGGGCGGCGGTGCGCCCTTGTGAGCACCAGGTCTGGTAGCCGCAGCCCTCGCAGG
>NZ_LEKI01000334.1:0-1510 GCF_001029525.1 Nocardiopsis sp. RV163
CTCCCCCGGCCGCCCACCACCACCGACGTCCGGCCCACGGGCCCGTTCGGCGTGCGCTCCACCCTTCCCTCAGGGGATCGCCGTGCGTGTTCACCCGCACGCGCGAGGTGGCGGCACGCGGTCCGGCCGGACACCGCGCGGAAGGAGAGCGTGTGGTCTTCCAGAAGGTCCACCGGATCCGCCAGGAGGCGGAGCCGGGCCTGCCCGCGGTCACCGGGGCCCCGGCCGCCGTCGTCCCCGTCCAGGTCCCGACCGGTACGGGTGCCCTCGCCGCCCCCGCTGCCCCAGGTGCCGCGGGCAGCACCGGCGCCCCCGCCGACCTCGGGCCGCGCCTGGACGGGGTCCGCCTGGTCATGGTCAACTGGCGCGACCCCTGGCAGTCCGCCGCGGGGGGCGCCGAGGAGTACTCCTGGCGGATCAGCCGCCACTTGGCCGAACGCGGCGCCATCGTCACCTTCCTCACCAGTCGCGAGCCGCACCAGGCGCGCGTGGAGACCCGGGACGGGATCGTCATCCGCCGTATGGGCGGCAGGTTCACCGTCTACCCCCGCGTCATGGCGTGGTTGGCCCTGTGGCGCCGCGAGTACCAGCTCGCCTTCGACTGCATGAACGGCGTCCCCTTCCTGTGCCGCCTCGTCCTGCGCCGCAGCACGCGGGTGGTCAGCGTCGTCCACCACGTCCACGACCTCCAGTTCAACGCCTACTTCCCGGCGCCCGTCGCCTGGCTGGGCCGCACGATGGAGTCGGCCGTGGCCTCGCGGGTCTACCGCCGCTGCACCACCGTCACCGTCTCGGAGTCCTCCCGCCGGGCCATGCGCGAGAAGCTGGGCTGGCGCGCGCCGATCGAGATCATCCACAACGGCGGACTCCCCGGGCCCCAGAAGCCCCTCGACGACGCGCCCGCCCCCACCGACATGGGCCGCCCGGCCGTGGTCAGCCTGGGCCGCCTGGTCGTCCAGAAACGCGTCTCGCGGGTGGTCGACCTGGCCCGCGCGCTGCGCGAGGAGCACCCCGACCTCAAGGTGCACATCATCGGCCGCGGCCCCGAGGGCGAACCCCTGGCGGAGCAGATCGCGCGCGACGGCACGGGCGACCGCGTGCGCCTGCACGGCTTCCTGCCCGAGGAGGACAAGAACAGCGTCCTGGCCTCGTGCCACCTCCACGTCACCGCCTCCGAGTTCGAGGGCTGGGGCCTGACCGTCATCGAGGCGGCCCGCCTCGGCGTGCCCACCGTGGCCTACGATGTGGACGGACTGCGCGACTCGGTCCGCGACGGCGAGACCGGGTGGCTCGTGCGCGAGGGCGAGGAACTCGCCGACGCGGTCGCGCGCGCCCTGGAGGAGCTGTCCGACCCCCGCCGGGCCGAAGCCGTCCGCCGCGCCTGCCGCGCGTGGGCGTCCCGGTTCACGTGGGAGGCCAGCGGCGCGCGGATGACCCGGCTCGTCGCCGGGGAGCTGGGCCTGACCGGCGCCGCGGAACCGGACGCCCCCGGCACCGCCTCCGCCCCGGC
>NZ_LEKI01000335.1:0-1432 GCF_001029525.1 Nocardiopsis sp. RV163
GCCCGAGCAGTCCGGGGTTCGGATACACTCGGGGCAGACCCCTCGTGCGGCGTCACCCTATGAACCTCCCCAGGGCCGGAAGGCAGCAAGGATAAATGGGCTCTGGCGGGTGCGCGGGGGGTCCTTCGTCTTTCTCCGGCCCGGTCGAACCCCTCCCGGTCCTCGTCAACCGGCGCGAGCTGTCACCGCTCGCGGGTTGAATGGACACGTGGCAGGGACCAGGGGAGGAATCACACCGTGAGCATCGCGCTGTACCGCAAGTACCGGCCCGCGACGTTCGGCGAGGTGCGTGGCCAGGAACACGTGACGGACCCGCTGCGCCAGGCGCTGCGGAGCGGACGGATCAACCACGCCTACCTGTTCAGCGGCCCGCGCGGCTGCGGCAAGACCACCAGCGCCCGCATCCTGGCCCGCTCCCTCAACTGCGCCGAGGGCCCCACCCCCGACCCCTGCGGCATCTGCGACTCCTGCGTGGCACTGGCCCCCGACGGCGGCGGCAGCATCGACGTCATCGAGATCGACGCCGCCTCCCACGGCGGTGTGGACGACGCCCGCGACCTGCGCGAACGCGCCTTCTTCTCCCCGGTCAACTCGCGCTACAAGATCTACATCATCGACGAGGCGCACATGGTGACCCGGGAGGGCTTCAACGCCCTCCTCAAGCTGGTCGAGGAGCCCCCGCCGCACCTGAAGTTCGTGTTCGCGACCACCGAGCCCGAGAAGGTCATCGGCACGATCCGCTCGCGGACCCACCACTACCCGTTCCGCCTGATCCCGCCGAGCACCCTCAAGGAGCTCATGGAGGACCTGCTCAAGGAGGAGGGCGTCTCCTACGATCCGGCCGCGCTGCCGCTCGTCGTGCGCGCGGGCGCGGGCTCGGCGCGCGACACGCTCTCGGTGCTGGACCAGCTCATCGCCGGTTCGGACGAGGGCGGCATCACCCGTGAGGGCGCCGTCTCCCTGCTGGGCTACACCGACTCCAGCCTGCTCGGCGAGATGGTCGACGCGCTCGGCGCCCGCGACGGCGCCGCCGTGTTCGGCCTGATCGACCGCGTGGTGGAGGGCGGGCTCGACCCGCGCCGGTTCACCACGGACCTGCTGGAGCGCTTCCGCGACCTGGTCGTCCTGGCCGCCGTGCCCGACGCCCTTGACAAGGGCCTGGTCAACGTCGACCCGGAGGCGACCGAGCGGATGAAGGACCAGGCCGCCCGCCTGGGACCGGCCGAGCTGAGCCGCGCGGCCGAAATCCTCAACCAGGGCCTGACCGAGATGCGCGGTGCCACCGCTCCCCGTCTGCTGCTGGAACTCATGTGCTCGCGGGTGCTGCTCCCGGCCGCAGACGGAGACCAGGGCGTGGCCCTGCTGGCCCGTTTGGAGCAGATGGAGCGCCGGATCGCCTCCGGTGCCGCCGCCCCCTCCGCCGCCCCGGCCC
>NZ_LEKI01000336.1:0-1397 GCF_001029525.1 Nocardiopsis sp. RV163
CCTCCTCGGGGGAGTCGAAGCGGCGGATGCCGTCCTCGTCGAGGGTGCCCCTGACGTCGGTGTCCGCGTCCGAGTCGTCTGAGTCGTCCGATTCGGCGTCCGATTCCGAACTGGCTTCGCTCTCGTCGCGGTACACGCCGACACCGTCGTCGAAGGCCCGGTCGCGGTCCTGGGGTCCGCCGGACTCGCTGTCGGTGTCGCTGTCGCCGTAGTCGGAGCCGGTGTCGCTGACCAGGTCGGGGACGTCCTCGATCCCGGGAACACCGTCACGGTTACCGGTCCCCTGCCCGGAGGACTCCGGAGCGCCGTCGCGGCCCGAGACGGAGGGTCCGTCACCGTCGCGGTCCAAGGCCGAGGACCCGTCGCCGTCGCGGTCGGGGGCGGGGGTCCCGTCGCTGTCGCGGTCGGGGGTGGGGGTCCCGTCGCTGTCGCGGTCGCGGTCGGGGGTCCCGTCGCTGTCGCGGTCCAAGGCCGAGGGCCCCTCGCCGTCGCCGTCGCGGTCGTCCTGCCGCTGGGAGCGGTCGCCGCCGCGCTCGGGGGCACGGTCACCGCCCTGGTCGGGACCACCGTCTCCGCGCGCCCGGGGATCGGCGCCGCCGGGACCGGTGAGGTCACCGCCGCGGCCGCTGGCGTCCTCGCTCGTGGTTTCGGTCGGGGGTGGTGGTACCGACAGGTCGGGTGTGGTCTTGAGCAGGTCCAGACCGCGCAGGGCTCCGTCGGTGGCGCCCTGCTGGATACCGGCCTGGGAAGCGCCTGCGGTGGCCGACCACACCGAGGCCTGCCAGCCGCGTCCGTCCATCACGCTGCCCAGCCCCTCGCCCAGGTAGCCCTCCAACGCACCGGAGCCGACACTGCCCCCGCTCATCTGGGCGTAGGCGCTGGCGGTGGAGAAGTAGTCGTTGAGGGGCTGGCGCAGGTTGACGGGCACGTCGGACAGGTGGTCGCGCATGTGCGGGGGCAGGCGGTCCCCGATGCTCTGGCGCAGGTGCTGGCCCAGGGCGGGGTCGTTCCAGTGCCGGGTCAGGGTGTGGGCGTAGTCGCGGCCCAGCTCGCGTGCCGCCTGGTGGCCCAGGTGGTCGCCGAAGTGGCGGGCGAACAGGTCGGCGAACTCCTCGCGGGCGGCGGCGGCCTTGGCGGGGTTGTCGAAGGCGCCCGCGCCGGGGGCGCTGGCGGGGTGGTAGGGGACCAGGAGTTCGTCGTTGTGGCGGCCCAGGATCTGGGCCAGGTCCTTGTTCAGGGCGGGCGGCGCCAGGGGTGCGCTGGTCGGGTCGTTTTTGGGCGCGGGGGAGTCCGGGCCCCGGTCGGGCCCGGTGGCGGGGGGCCCGTCGGGTCCGCCGCCGGGGGGCGGTGCGTCGGTGTCGCGGTCGGGGTTGTTGGTGGGCGGGTCGTCCTTGACG
>NZ_LEKI01000337.1:0-1351 GCF_001029525.1 Nocardiopsis sp. RV163
GGGTGGGGCGGTGGGTCGTAGGTGGGGGAGGCGTTCGGCGAGGGCGCGTAGGGCGATGCGGCCTTCGAGGCGGGCCAGGGGTGCGCCCAGGCAGTAGTGGACGCCGCTGGAGAAGGAGAGGTGGTCGGCGGCGTCTGGGCGGGTGATGTCGAAGCGGTCGGGGTCGGTGAAGCGTGCGGGGTCGCGGTTGGCGGAGCCGATGAGGCACATGGCGTAGCCTCCGCGGCGCAGGGGTTGGTGTTGGACGGTGGTGTCGGTGTGGACCCAGCGGCTGGTCATCTGGACGGGTGAGTCGAAGCGCAGGGTCTCTTCCACGGCGCCCGGGGCCAGGTCGGGGTCGGCGACGAGGCGTTCCCACTGGTGGCGGTGGCGCAGCAGGGCCATCACCCCGTTCCCGATCAGGTTCACGGTGGTCTCGAATCCGGCGACGAGCAGCAGTCGGCACATGGTGCTGAGTTCGGTCGCGGTGAGGTGGCCGTCGTCGACCTGGTTGACCAGGGTGGAGACCACGTCGTCGCGGGGGTCGGCGCGGCGCTGTCGCATGAGCCGGGTGAACAGCAGGTCCAATTGTGCCGTGGCTTGGTGGATGCGGCGCAGGTGACTCGCCGAGCGGGCGCCGTCCAGGGCGCTGCCCAGGGCGTGGCCGATGCGGACGAATTCGGCGTCTTGGGAGGCGGGGACGCCGAGGAGGCGGCTGATGACGGCGATGGGCAGGGGTTGGGCGAAGTCGCGCATGAGGTCGAAGCGGCCTTTGGCGGCGGCCCTGTCCAGGAGTTCGTGGGTGGTCTTGGTGATCTGGGTTTCGTATCCGCCCATGCGGCGGGGGCTGAAGGCTGGGCGGGCGAGTCGGCGCAGGCGGGTGTGTTCGGGTGGGTCCTTCATGAGGAAGGACAGGTCCAGGATGTCGAACTGTTGGGGAGGGGTGGTGCCGTCGGGGGGTTGGACGCCGAATTCGCGTCCGCGCAGGAGGGCGCTGACGGCTTGGTAGGTGTTGGCGGTGCGGAAGCCGAGTTTGCTGGTGGTGAGGTGGCCTTGGTCGCGCAGGCGTTGGTAGGTGGGGTAGGGGTTGCTGCGCCAGGGGTGGTGCAGGAGTCTGCTGGGGTGGTCTGCGGTCTGTGCGGCGGTCCAGGAGGCGGCGTTGGCCAGGCGCAGGCGGGCGTCGATGCGCAGGGTGTCGGGGATGTGCATGGTGTGTCCTCCTGATCGCGTGCTTTTTCGACCCTAGGCGGTGGGGGGTGCCCGGTCATGCGGGTTGGTGACTTGGCCGTGTGCGGTCAGGGGGGAACTTTGCGGTGTGGTTCGTCGTTGGGGTGCGGCGTTGGCGGGTGGGGTGTGGTGGTGGGGTTGTCGC